>CAVBAM010000270.1:0-2859 GCA_963593315.1 Candidatus Methanomethylophilaceae archaeon
GGATTACGCGCGGGGAAGGCCCCGCCGTCGCCGCGGCGCCGAGGCCGGCGAGCGCGGGAGGCCCGGCATGCACGGCTTCGGCGGCAACGAGCGTCGGCGGCCCAGCAGATGGCAACCTTGCAACAATGAGTTCCGTGCCAGCGCGCGCTTCGGGGCGCAACCTGTTCAGCTTCCTGTTGATGGCCTCATTCGCCCTGTTCACAGCTTTAAGCGGTATCGGGCAATCCTATGAGCGCCTGAACTTCCAGGCGGTGCTTGCCAGCATGGACCCGGCGCAGGTGGCGATGATTCTAAGCGTGATAGCGTCCGCGATCCATGTGGCCCGCATCGCGGCGAACACGGTGCTTGGCGCCATATATGCGAAGGTGGGCGACGTGCTCATCGCTGTTGCATCGGGATTGCTGGTCGTAGGCGTGCTGCTGCAATTCCTGCCCTGGGTGACGGGCTCGGCGGGTGCGGTTGTGCTTCTGTGCGCGGGTTATCTGGTGGTGTGTTTCCTGTACGACCCGTACTGCACGCTCATCCAGAACGGCTACCTGAAACGAGGCGGCACCAAGGAGCATCAGTCGGCCCTCATCATGCTGAACGCCGCGAAGAAGGTCGGTGCGCTTGCGTTGTCGGCTGCCGCGACCGTGCTCATGAACGCCGGGGGAGAGTTCGCGGTGATGGGGCTGCTGCTTTGCTGCGCCATCCTCTGCATGGCGATGACCTGCGCCTTATTCGCGCACCAGCGGCCGAAGAACCGCTAGCTTGGTTGTGCGGAGGGGTTGGCTCGGCCCGCGGACAGACCGAAGCGACCCCGCCAGTTTTTCGCAATCGCGCTTACGCCGTGTCGGCTCGGTATGCCCCGGCAAGGCGGGATACGGTTTCCAGCATCAGCTGGGCATTGAGCGGCTTGGTCAGATGCTCGTCCATGCCGGCTTTCTTGGCGGCCAGCTTGTCTTCCGTGAACGCGCTCGCGGTCATCGCGATGATGGGAACCTTGGCCGCATCGGGCCTGTCCATCGCGCGAATCTCGCGCGTCGCCGCGTAGCCGTTCATATCCGGCATCATCACGTCCATCAGTATCGCGTCGATCTCGCCCGGCGTGCTCTGCGCGAACGCTTCGACGGCTTGCCGGCCGTTGCGCGCCTCGGTGACGATCGCGCCCTCCTCTTCGAGCAGGAAGCGCGCAATCTCCATGTTCAACTCGTTGTCCTCGGCCAAAAGGATGCGCAGGCCGCGGATGGATGCGGGCGCGGCCTCTTTCGCCGCCGGTTTGCTTGCCGGGGCGCTCCGGTCGATTTCGAACGGGATGACCACGTCGAACGTGGAGCCTTCGCCCTTCACGCTTTCAACGGTGATGGTGCCGCCCATCTTGTCGACGAGGTTCTTGGTAATCGACATGCCAAGCCCCGTGCCGCCATATTCCGAACGCGCCGTTTCCGTCTCCTGGGCGAACGGCTCGAACAGCTGCTCGAGGAAATCTTGCGACATGCCAACGCCGGTGTCGCGACACTTGAACTGGATGAGCACCGTGTTGCCTTCGCAGGATACTTCTCGGCAGGTGATGAATATTTTCCCGTTCGGCTTGTTGTACTTGATCGCGTTGCTCAGGATGTTCGTCATGATGCGCTTGAAGTGGACGGGGCTGCCCACCAGCTTGATGTGCTGCGCCTTGCAGTTTTCCTCGACGATTTCAATGCCGCGGCTTTCCGCCTGCTTGACGATGACGGTGTGGACGTTTCGGGAGATCTCGGCCAGGTCGAACGGGACGTGTTCCAAGATGATTTTGCCCGACTCCAGCTTGTTCATGTCCAGCACTTCGTTGATGAGTTCCAGAAGCACCTGCGCCGACTCCTTGATTTTGCGTCGGCAGTCATCGCGTTTCTCCAGGTCGTCGCCGCAGCGCTCCGCGATGTCCAGCATCCCGATGATGCCGTTTAAGGGTGTGCGGATGTCGTGGCTCATGCGCAGCAGGAAGTCGGTTTTCGCGCGATTGGCCCGTTCGGCCTCCTGCTTGGCGGCGATGAGTTTGCGCTGGTAGGCCTCTTCCTTCTCGCGCTGCTGCGCCTCTTGCGTCAGGTGCTCCTCGATGATGTCGTCGATGAACTGGAAGGCGGCGATCACGTTGCCCGCGTTGTCCATTTTCGTCACGGAGAACTGGTAGTTGTGCATCACGCCGCCGTCGATGCTGCGGTAGGTGCCCGTGTATTCGGTCTTGTTGCCCGATAAAACGCGGCGAAGGTTCTCGATGCCCAGTTGCTGGCGCAGGCGTTCGCGGTCCTCTTCGTGCACGCGGTGGTCGATCCAGCGCTCGAGCACGCTTTCGTAGGGGAACACCTTGTTCTTGAGCGCCACCACCTCGGCGAGGTCGTAGTCGGTGGCGACCTTCAGGATTTTGGCGGTGCCTTCGTCGATATTGGCCTGATAGATGTTGCGGTAGTTGCGCGAAAGGATGTCGAAGATGGCGATCTGCTCCTCGAGTTCGCGCTGGTGGGCCTGCTGGGCTTTGCGCTGCCTTTTCTGCTCGGCGATGATCTCGTCGATGTTCTGGAAGCCCGCGACGATGTAGTCGGCGTTGTCTATCTTGAGGTATTTGTACTGGTAGTGGTGCATTTCCCCGTCCGCGAGCACGCGGTAGTTGCCGCTGTACTCGCTGGCGGTGCGCAGGTGCTCGCGCACTTGGTCGAGGCTGATGGCGTGCAGCATGGCGTTGCGATCTTGCGGATGAACGCGCTCCGAGACGTATTGCTTCTGCACAACGTCGTAGTCGTAGACGGCGTGCTCGTCGTTCGTCACGCCGGTGGTCACGTAGCCGTTCAGCTTCAGGATCCTGGCTTTCCCGATACTGGCGTAGATGAGGTAGACGTTTGCGTA
>CAVBAM010000271.1:0-2835 GCA_963593315.1 Candidatus Methanomethylophilaceae archaeon
CCATTATAGGGGAGAAGGGGCATTTTCGGCGCGCGGCGGGCGTTTGACGGGCGTTTGGCGGTCACGGAATGCCGCGGTGGGGGCTTCGCGCGAAATTTTATGCGCCAAGTGCGTAGGTTTCCTGGGCTTGTCTGAGTAGAGGCGTTTGGGTCGCGACGTTTTCCCAGGTCATAAGCTCGGCGTCGGGGCTCTACTTGCGTCATCGCTAGGAACCTACGCACATCGCGGATGTTTTGTGCGCGCGGGGGTGTTTGGGGCTGCCGCTAGTCGATGGCGTTCACCATCGCGCGCAGGATGTTGCGGCGGCTGAGCGCGCCGACGAGCTTGCCGCCTCTCGTGACGGGCACCTTCTTGATGCGCTTGCCCGCCAGCACGCCGCAGGCCACGTCGAGCGGCGTGTCCTCCTCAACCGACACGACGCGCTTGGTGGCGAGTTCCATGACGTTGAGGTCGGCCAGGCTCGCCAGACGCGCCTCGATGCTTTCGGGGTCGGAAACCGACAGGCTGATGCCGGCCGTGCCCATGGACATGTTCACGTCGGTGCGTGCGAGGTAGCGCATCGCGTCGCCGTCGGTGACGTAGCCGACCAGCTCGCCGGTCTTGTTCACGACCGAGACGCCGGAAGTGTTCGTTGCGGCGATGATGCCGATGACCTCGCGCATCGTGGCGGTGTCGGGCACGGTTGCGGCGTTGGCGTTCATCACGTCGGTCAGCTCGAATCCGGCCAGGGCACCCTTCGCGGCCTTGGCGAAGGCGGGCTCGGCCTGCGGGGCGTCGAGGATGTCGGCGGCGGTGGTGCCGGTCGTCGGGGCCGCGGCTGAAGCGGTCGTCGCGGTAGCCGCAACCGTACCGGCCGCCGGGGCCGCGTTGCCGACCCCGGCCCGACCGGCGGCGTCGCCGGCGCCTGCGCCCGCCGCACCCTTCGCCGCCTTCTTATCGCGCACCAGCACGATGATCAGGATGGCCGCGATGACGGCCAGCGCTACCACCACATAGAACGACGCATGGTAGCCCGCGAACAGCTGCTCGGCGGCGCTTCCCGCCGTGGTCTGGCCGGAAACGGCCGAGGACACAGTCACCAGAAGCGCGATGCCGAAGGACGCCGCAACCTGGTTGATGGTGTTCGACGTGGACTGCGCATGCTGGATGGCCTCGTTGGCCAGCGAATTGACGCCCCAGGTGTTCAGCGGCGTCATGACGAACTGCATGCCGATGACGAGCAGGCCGTACGCCACGCCCACCGCGATGATGGACGAGTCGATGCCGAGCAAGGTGAACCCGGCCGCGCCGCAGATGATGATGACGATGCCGCATAGCACCGGGATGCGCACGCCGCGGGCGTCGAAGATGCGGCCGGAAAGCAGGCCGGCGCAGGCGCTGATGGCGGCGCCGGGCAGCAGCGCCAGGCCGCTGACGGTTGCCGTGTGACCCAGCGCGCCCTGGATGTAGAGCGGCATGATGGTGCCCACGCCCATGACGGTGGCCTGGAACACGGCGACGCAGATGACGGCGACGCGGTAGTTGCGGGTGCTCAAGATGTCCACGCGCAGCATCGGCTGCTCAAGATGCAGCTGGCGGCGTGCGTAGACGGCCAGCAGCACGATGCCCACGACGATTAGGCCGATGTTCAGCGCCAGGTTCGTCGAAGAGCTCAGGCTGGAAAGGCCGTAGAGCAGGCAGATCAGGCCGATCGTGGAAAGCAAGAACGAGGGCACGTCGAAGCGCGAGCGCTTGAAGTCGCCGTAGGGCTTGACGGCTTTCAGCGCGCCGATCACCACGAGGATCGCGCACACGGCCACGATGGCGAAGATGGAACGCCAGCCGACGGTGTCGACGAGCACGCCGGAAAGCGACGGGCCGATGGTGGGGGCGAAGCCGATGATCAGCCCGATGGCGCCCATGGCCGAGCCACGGCGCTCACGCGGGATGATCAGCAGGATGACGCTGAACACCATGGGCATGACGAAGCCGGTCGCGCACGCCTGCAGCACGCGCCCGACCAGCAGCAGCCCGAACACGGGCGCGACGGCCGACACGATGCTGCCGACGGCGAAGATGGTCATGCCTCCCAGGAACAGCTTGCGGGTGTTGAAGCGCCCCATGAGGAACGCCGCCAGCGGGATGACCACGGCTTCCGTGAGCGAGTAGCCCGAGCTGAGCCACTGCACGGTGGTTGCCGAGACGTTCATGTCGTTCATGATCGCGGGCAACGCCGAGGTCAGCAGCATGGCGTTGAGCACCGCGATGAACGTGCCGACAAGCAACACCCCAATCATGCGCTGCTTGTCTTTTTCAATTCCTAAACCCATCGATCCTCCTTGCGGTCGGGCGGCCGCGGCGCGCGGGGCGGCGCGGAGCCGGCGCCCGGGCGTGTCGGGTTTCGCCCGGGTACCGGTTCCGTCGCTGTGCCGGGTGCGGGACGCGGCCAATACAATTGATATTTGTCAGTTGTGTAGGGTAGCGAAATTGATTGACAAATATCAACCGACAACACAAAATAGTCGCAAAGTCTAAGAGCTTGCGGCCGCTGAAATAAGGCAGAATGGTCGTAAGGCAAGGAGACGAGAAGGAGGTGCAGGCGATGACGGAACACGCTTCCAACGACTTGCTCGGTGCGGGCAATGTCGAGCCTTTGGCTCCTGAAGAGGTCATTCTCGAGGCGTCGTGCGCTTTCGATGCGATATCGCGCGAGGCCGTGATGCACAATCGGTCGGGCCTGACGAAGGCCCAGACCGACATCGTCATGAGGCTGGCGCTGTTCGGGCCGTCGAGCATGACCGAGCTGGCGCACAACCTCGCGGTGTCGAAGGAGCACATCACGCGTGCAGTGAATTC
>CAVBAM010000272.1:0-2819 GCA_963593315.1 Candidatus Methanomethylophilaceae archaeon
GAAGGGGGCGGCTTTCTGTTTTGAACGCGGCTGCAAGCTTGTAGGGCGATCCGCTCGATGCTCCGGCTTCGCCGGAGTGCGCGCTCTTGCGAACGCGCCTACGTCCATGCCCATGCATCCTTACGAACGCGCGAAAATACTGGGAAAGTGACGTTGTCTCGCCCGCGCGATAAAAAGCTGCGCCCCGCGGGTGAAGGAGTCGCGGGGCGCACAAGGAGGAGGGGTGGCCTGCGGCGCGAATGCCGCGCGGCCGATGTAGTGTTGGGGTTTGTGCCGCAGACCCGCTTCGGGGATAGGTCTGCGGCAACGCTACATCTTTCGTAAGCGAATGACTTGCGGAAACGAGGCGCGGGTTGCAGAGGAGGGGTTGATCCCGCGTCCGTGCGTCGCAAGCAAAGGGAGTTCGCTTGACGGGATTCATACTACGAGCCTTCCTTTGATCTGAAAACCCACAAAACAAGGTAAACGAGTAAAAATATACCGAAATCACCCTAATAAGATGATGGGTGAGAGAGTGGGTGAGATACTAGGGTAGGTACAAAACAACAAGAGTGTGTAACAAATAGACACCTTGGGGTGAGACCGGTTATTTCCAGCATGTTACATTTGGCGAAATCGTGAAGGGAAAATCGACCACCCTATGCTAGAGTATGCGCCATGAAGCTCGCCTCTGGACATACCGCCGCCTTCGATCGCAGCTGCTTGCAGCGTGCCATCGTGGCGCTCGTACGCGCCACGGCGCTTGCCGAGGCGGACGTCCGCAACGTTTACGAGGTTGCAGCAAGCACCTCCGGCGACGCTTCCCAAACTTCCTTCCTTACGTATTATTCCTATCGATACCTGTAGCACACGGGGTTCTGCCGTCGTGCGGTGACGCGTCTTTTCGCGCACGCAGGGCGAAACTCGGGCAAACGCCGTGTGCGCCTCCAACTTCCCCTTCTTTTCCTACTCTGTATCGATCGCGAAGGAACGATCATGATCGCAAAAATCTGCATGGTGTTGATATTCGTCGGCGTCGCCGTCGGCGTCGGCCTGTACTGCCGACGCACGACCTCGAGCGTGGACGGGTTCGTCTTGGGCGGGCGCAACGTGGGCCCGTGGATGAGCGCGTTCGCGTACGGCACCAGCTACTTCTCCGCCGTGGTGTTTGTCGGTTACGCCGGGCAGTTCGGATGGAAATACGGAATCGCCGCCGTGTGGGCCGGCATCGGCAACGCCATTTTGGGCAGCCTGCTTGCCTGGTGGGTGCTCGGCCCGCGCACGCGCGAGATGACGCACCGCCTCGGCGCGACCACCATGCCGGAATTCTTCGGCAAGCGCTTCCAATCCAAGGGCCTGCGTATCGCGAGCGCGGCCATCATCTTCGTGTTCCTGATTCCCTACACCGCAAGCGTCTACAACGGCCTGTCGCGCCTGTTCGGGATGGCCTTCGGGCTTCCGTATGAGGTCTGCGTGATCGGCATGGCCGTCATTACCTGCGCCTACGTGGTGCTCGGCGGGTACATGGCCACGGTGATGAACGACTTCCTGCAGGGCATCGTTATGCTGTTCGGCATCGTGGCGGTCATTTGCGCGGTGATCCTGAACAACGGCGGCTTTTCCGAGGCCATCACCACGCTGTCGCAGATTCCGGCGGAAGGGTCGCAGATGGCGGGCCCGTTCGTGAGCATGTTCGGCCCCGACCTGTTTAACCTGATGGGCGTCGTGGTGCTGACGAGCCTGGGAACCTGGGGCTTGCCGCAGATGGTGCAGAAGTTCTACGCCATCAAGTCGGGCCCGGCGGTGAAACAGGGCGCCATCATCTCCACGCTGTTCGCTTTCGTGGTTGCCGGCGGCAGCTACTTCCTCGGCGGTTTCGGGCGCCTGTACGCCGACCAAATCGAAATGGGCGCGAACGGCACGCCTGTTTACGACTCCATCATCCCCACCATGCTCTCGACCCTGCCGGACATCCTTATCGGCGTGGTTATCGTGCTCGTGCTGTCGGCCAGCATGTCGACGCTTTCGTCGCTGGTGCTTACCAGCTCGTCCACGCTGACGCTTGACTTGCTGCAGGGCAACGTGGTGAAGGACATGAGCGAGCAGAAGAAGCTCGGCTGGATGCGTGGGCTCATCGTGGTGTTCATCATCATTTCCGCAGCCTTGGCGCTTGTGCAGTACAGCTCGTCCATCACGTTCATCGCACAGCTCATGGGTATTTCCTGGGGCGCGCTGGCCGGCGCCTTCCTCGGCCCGTTTCTGTGGGGCCTGTACTCGGGGAAGATCTCGAAGGCGGCCGTGTGGACAAGTTTCATCATCGGCGTGGGCCTGACCAGCGGGAACATGGTGCTGACGCTTATGGGGACGCCGCTCATCGCAAGCCCGATCAATTGCGGCGCGCTCGCCATGCTGCTGTCGGTGGTCGTGGTGCCGCTCGTGAGTTTGGTGACGCCTTCGGTGCCTTTCGAGGTGAACCCGCCGACGGTTGACGGCGCCATCGACAGGGAATATCGCCAGGAACTCGCGGAAGAGTCGAAGGCGCAGTAAGCGGGAGGTTCCACTTCTTTGCCCGGCGGACGGTGGCACGAGCGTCCGCCGGGTGTCCGTATTGGGCCGGCGGTTCAGGGCTGAGATGAGCGGGCGTCTCGGGTTGTTCAAGCCGGCCCGCTCGCTTCAGCCCGCTTATCCAGCCTCGGGGCCGATTAAGAGCAAAAGATAGCAGCTATTTGTAAAATGGGTATTGACTAACCCATGTCTTGCGGGCATAATAACCGTTGCTGTTTAGACGTGCGCCAATACCTCAGCTGGATAGAGGGACTGACTACGAATCAGTACGTCGG
>CAVBAM010000273.1:0-2819 GCA_963593315.1 Candidatus Methanomethylophilaceae archaeon
CTGAATCACGTCGACGTTGCGAAACACGCTGTCGTTCTGGCTTTTCACGCGCCCACCGACAAAAACGCGCTTATCGAGACCACGCGTCTGCCGCTTCGATCCGAGCGCTTTAATCGACTTTACCAGGCTGTCGGACTGGCGCTTCGTGATGAACTTGCTGCCCTGCACCGCATCGACGAGCAAAAGCAGCTCGGTATGCGAAAATTGCCTGCTGGCCAGCGCGAACTCCACAGGAGATCGCTCGTATTTTCGAATATCCATGCCGGCGTCGCGCAATGCGGCGATATCCCGATAGATGGCCTTGCGTTCGGCGCAGATGCCCTTTTCTTGCAGGAGCTCGATTATGGCGCCGGTGGTCAGGCCGACCTCTTCATCGGTCTCCTCCATGAACAGCTTCGCGAGTGCGAGCAGCCGTTCCTTCCCCGCTTCCTTCGCCATGGCATCTCCTGTCCCGCGCAGTACGTCGCGCGCCTCTTGCCCCTATGATACGCGATGGGCCCGAATGCACGACCGCCCGCATGGAAAGCTGCACGATGGCAGCCCCAAACGGGCGGTCGCGTGGCGAATGAGTGAGCGGCACGAGCGAGTAGTCAGCCTGTGAGTGAGCCGTCGATACCCGGCACTGACGCGGCCTTTAAGCGGCGGGCGGGAACTGCTCGGCGCCGGCGAAGATGTACGCGAGATCCTCCAGGTACGGACCGGTCACACCCAGCGAGCGGACGGCGCCCATGCTGCAGACGCCGAAGCTCTCCAGGAATTCGCGAATCTCGACCGGGGACGACGCATCGAGCATCCCCTCGCCGAACAGCTCGCCCACGGCCACCACGGCGCCCATGCGGAAGAACTTCTCGAACATGCGCTCCAGGTCTTTCTGGGAAACCGCATTCACTGCCGGCAACGGTGCCGGTGCCGCGGTTGCCGCTTGCTCGGGACGCGGCCCCTGACCAGAGCGAGACGCCCCGCATCGCGGCTCAGCCATCCGACCGCGATCGATGCGTGCGTGACGGCCACGCATGGCCTTCATGTCGTCCCTCGTCTGGAGATACGTTTCCGTCTTGCGTCCTTTGCCGAACATGTGCGGCCTCCTTGCTGTCGTCGCTTGCTTTCGATAGCAGGAATACTACGCCGCCGCGCTTGTTCGCGAGTACCACATATGGGACTCGCGAACACCTTTCCCCAGAAAATGAAACCGCCTATCGCCTCAGAAGCTAAGAGCGGGAACCCCTTAGCCGCAACGCGCGTCCATCAGCTTTCCCGAAGGTCCTCGGCAAACCCAACCCGATAATTCGCGAACACCACGCCGTCACTCGACTGCGTCGCGTCCAAATCCACATCGGCAGCGATGGCGAAGTCGTTGTCGCCCTCGGCATCGTGGAATATCTGGCGAACGTGCCATACATGTTCTTCAGCCTCGTCGGTGTCATCGATGATCAGATAGGCCTTCGACCGGGCGTCGGCATCCAGCAACACCTCGTCGTGCGCTTCGTAATACGCATCGAGCACCTGCGCCCACACATGCTCGCCGAATCCCCAGTCCGCATCCATCGAGCCCAGCGCCGCAAAGTCGCGATGAGCCGCCAAACGAACGCGCGCAAACAGAGCGTTGCGCACCAGCACCGTAAGGCCGCGCCTGTCGCGCACCACCGCTTCCTTGCCGGAAACGTCGGGAGGAGCCGCGTCAACCGCCACGCCGGCATTCTCCCATTCGTCAATCAAGCTGCTGTCGACACTGCTTACCACCAGCCCAAGCCACGACACAATGTCCTCAAGCTGCTCGTCGCGCTTGCCTTCCACCACCGTGCGGTCCAGGGCCCGGAACGCCTCGGAAAGATACCGGAGCAGAATGCCCTCGTAGCGCATGATGCCGAGCTTCTGGATATATCCCTTGAAGTCCGCCGCGCTCTCCAACATATCGCGCAGCACCGACTTCGGGCGCAGACAGTAATCCCGCGCCCACGGCACCGCCTTGCAATACGTACCGAATGCCTGGTCGAGCAGCTCCTCCAATGGCTTCGGGTACGTCACCTCGGCGATGCGCTCTAAGCGCTCCTCGTATTCCACGCCGTCCATCTTCATTTCCGCCATGGCGGCATCGCGCGCCTTGCGCTCCTGCGCGCGGAGAATTTGACGCGGGTCTTCCAGCGTCGCCTCCACCAGGGAAATGACGTCGAGCGCATAGGCCGGGCTTTCCGCATCCAGCAGCTCGATAGCCGCGAGCAAAAATGGCGAAAGCGGCTGATCGAGCGCGAAATCCTCCGGAAGGTCCTCGGTGACGGCATAGTCATCTTCCCCGTCGGCACCGCCACCGGGCGTATAGACCACCACGTCGGCATCGATAAGCGTCTGCAGAACCTCCGCCGCGCGCTCGTGCAGCGCGACCTTCTCCTCATCAGGCTGCAAACTGTCGTCGATCAGCTTGTCAACGCGCGCCTTCGCATTGCCGCCCTGCTCCACCTCGGCCAGCACCATGGAGTGCGTAACCTTCATGCGCGAAGCGAGCTTTTCCGGTTCGGAGGCGACCAGCGTTTCGAATGTGTTCTCATTCCAGGCGACAAATCCCTCGGGCGGCTTTTTCTTCTTGATGCGCTTGAGCTTCTTCGGGTCGCCCGCCGCCTTCACTTCCGCCTTATGGTTCTCGATATCGTGTTCGGGTGCCTGCGCGATGACCACGCCCTCGGTGTCGAACCCGGAACGACCCGCACGTCCGGCAATCTGATGGAATTCCCTGCTGCGCAAACGGCGCATCTTCTTCCCGTCGAACTTCGTCAGCTGCGTAAGCAGCACCGTGTGGATAGGCACGTTGATGCCCACGCCAAGCG
>CAVBAM010000274.1:0-2818 GCA_963593315.1 Candidatus Methanomethylophilaceae archaeon
GCGCAATTTTTGTTCGCCACCTACGGCATCACGCCGCTGTTCGCCACGGCGGTGCGCTCGCTGGTGGCCTCGATCGTGTTCTTCGCCGTCCTTGCCGCCCGCCGCCGCTATCTGCTTGGACTCATGGCGAAAAGCGACGCGAAAACCAAGCTCGCCTTCGCGGCGTTCGGGCTGGCGCTGTTCCTCGACCAGTTCGCCTATTCCATGACCATAGCGCACACCAACGCCGGCACCGCCACCGTGCTGCAGATGCTCGGGACGGTGTTCGTCATGCTCGCCACCTGCGTCATCGTGCGGCGGCTGCCAAAGGGGGCCGACCTGGCCGGCCTTGCCTGCGCGTTTGCGGCCACGGTGCTCATCGCCACGCAGGGCGACCCGACCACTATCACGTTGCCGGCCGCCGGCCTTGCCTGGGGCCTGCTCAATGCCGCCTCAGTGGCGGCCTACGTGATGATCCCGCGCCACGCCGGCCTGTTCGACCGCTTCGGGAGCTTCGCCGCCACGGCGGTGGGCATGCTCGTCACCTGCGTGGCTTCCGGCGCCGCCTACACCGTGCAGCTGGCAAGCGGCGCGGGGGCGCCCGAGGCCGTCGCGGCGATGGACGCGCTCGGCTGGGTCGTGCTCGTGGGCGGGCTTGCCATTCTGGGGACGTTCGTGTCGTTCGGGCTGTATCTGCGCGGCGTGGCGGCCGTCGGATCGGTGACGGGCAGCCTGCTCGGTGCAGTGGAACCGGTGAGCGCGAGCGTGTGCGCCTGGGCGTTTCTGGGCACCGCGTTTTCC
This sequence comes from Candidatus Methanomethylophilaceae archaeon, assembly GCA_963593315.1. Classification (GTDB taxonomy): domain Bacteria; phylum Actinomycetota; class Coriobacteriia; order Coriobacteriales; family Eggerthellaceae; genus Senegalimassilia. The sequence goes on from CAVBAM010000274.1 coordinate 781, forward strand.
GTCTGGGACTGGGCCGGGCTGGTGCTGATGCTCGGCATGCTGGTGCTGGTCACCCTGGCGGGAAAGCCGAAAGGCGCGTAAGCGGCGCAACCGGCCCGCGCGGCCCCGCCTACCCCGCGCCGGTCCACCTCGCGCCGGCAGCCCCAACCGAATCGCAGGCGCCCCCATCGTGCGAAAACGCCACCCGATCCCCGAGTGACATCCTCATCACGGAATGCGATACGGCCAGCGCAGCTCCACCTCCAGCACCTCTCCGTCTTCCCACCCCGCGCTGTCCTTCGGCACGGTCACGGTGCCGTTGGCCGCATTGCACGAGCGCAGCTCCGGTAGCTCTCCCGTGCTCATGGGGCGAGCCTCGAAGGTGCCGTCGGGCTGGCGCGTGACCACCACCCGGCGCACCAGGTTCATCGGACGGGGCACGCGCGCCGTAAACCCGCCACGCATCCGCGCCATCACCCGTGGCGGCTGACCCTCGTCGAGGCCCAGATACTCATCCACGAACGGCTTCACGAACCAATCGCAGGTGAATTCCGCGCCAACCGGCGGACCCGATATTCCCACGATGGGCGTACCCTCGAACAGCGACATACTCACATGACGGCCGGGGCCCTGATCGGTCTGATGGCACAGCACTTCCCCGTGGGCTTCAAGCAGCTCGCAGGTGTAATCGTCGCTGCCCTTCGACGAGCCCGCGTTCATTACCACGATGTCGCACTGGCTCGCGGCGCGGCGCAGGGCGGCAAGCAGCTGGTCGGGATCGTCGGGAACGATCGGGAAGCGCATGGGCTCGGCGCCCCATTGAGCAAGCTTGCCGCATACCATGATGGCGTTCGTCTCCACGTTCTTCCCCGCCGGCGGGGCGGCACAGGCGGGCACCAGCTCGTTTCCCGTGGGAATGAACGCAACGCGCGGGCGCGCCGCCACGTTCACGTGCGTATGGCCGCCCATGTTGAGGACCGCCTGCAGAACCGGTGTAATCCGTTCACCGGCTTTCACCAGGACATCCCCCTTCCTCAGACGCGAGCCGACCGGCGAGGTGGACTCCCCCGCCACTTTCGGCAGGTGGTTGAGCTTGATGCGCACATCGTCATCGAAAAGCTCGACGCACTCGATGGCGATGGCCGTGTCAAAACCGTCGGGCATGGCGATGCCCGTATTGCAGAACTGCCAGTCTCTCCCGCGCACCCACGAAGACGTATCGGGTTGGCCGCAAGCGAAATCGGCGAAACGCACCGCGACGCCGTCCATGTTCGAGGTCGGCTTGTTCGGCAACTCGAAACGCGCCCGCGCCGTCTCGGCGCACACGCGCCCGAGCGCCTCTTCGACCGGCAGCGTTTCGGTACGCCGGGAAAAACCCCAACGGCTCTTCAGCGCCTCGACGGCCTCATGGCGCGTCATGGTGATGTGATTCGAATGGTCCCGCATTCCCTCTCCTTTTCTTATTCGGACAGACGGCGCGTCGGCGTCGCCTGCCCGGCATCTTAAGCCGACCGCGACGCTGCGCCGCCGGCGGCATTCCGTCAAATTACCCAGAACAGGCGCAGCCAGCGCGCAGTGCCGACGAAACGATGCGCGTTGGCGAAAAACGCCCGGTAATAGTTCTCGACCATGCGCCAATCCTGCTCGCAAACCTCCTCGCCCCCGAAGGCCGCACGCTGATAAACGAGCGTTACCTGCACGAAGTCGACCTTGCCCGTACCGCGCGAGAAAGGCGCCATGTCACCCGCGCGGGCAAACGCGTATTCGAGCGGCGTTTCCGCGTCGGCGCGGCCCATCCCCAGCTTACGGAACCGGTCGCAGAAATACCCGTACAGCGCGATCGTGCGCCGCGATCGGGGCCACTCGGCCATGCGCGCAAGGCGGCGGTAGCGCCAGGCGATGCGACCGCCGACGACACCCGCCGCAAGCGCCAGAAGCGCCGCGGCGAGCAGCAATGCGCCCAAACGCATGCGCTCGAGCGAGGTCGGATCGGCCCCTTCGTCCCAACTGTCCGCATCATAGGTCGTCAGACTTCGGATGAGCTGCATGACCGGGTTCG
>CAVBAM010000275.1:0-2814 GCA_963593315.1 Candidatus Methanomethylophilaceae archaeon
GCCCCAGATCGTGCGGGTTCACGTCACGTGAAAGCAGGCGATGCGTGCCCACGAGCACGCTGACGCTGCCGTCGGCGAAACCGGCGAGCGCGCGCGCTTGCTGTTCGGGCGTGCGGAAGCGCGAGAGCACCTCGACGGTGACACCGAACGCTTCGAAGCGGTCCTTGAAGTTGGTGTAGTGCTGCTGCGCCAAAATGGTGGTCGGGCACAGTACCATCACCTGTTTGCCGTCCTGCGTGGCCAGAAACGCCGCGCGTAGGGCCACCTCGGTCTTGCCGAAGCCCACGTCGCCGCACACCAGACGATCCATCGGTTTCGGCGAGCGCATGTCGGCCTTCACGTCGGCGATGGCGGCAAGCTGGTCGGGCGTTTCCTGATATGGGAAGCTCTCCTCCATCTGCTGCTGCGCAAGCGTGTCGGCGCCGAAGCAGAAACCTTGCGCGCTCGCGCGGCGCGCGTACACGTCCACCAAATCGAAGGCGAGCTTCTTGGTAGCGGCGGTGGCCTTCTTCATGGCGCGCGACCAGTCGGCGGTATTCAGGCGCGTCAAGCGCGGGCTGGCACCCTCCGGGCCGACGTAACGCGTGACGCGATCGAGCTGCTCGACGGGCACGAACAGCTTGTCGTCGTCGGCATAGGTGAGCAGCAGGTAGTCGCGCGCCGTGCCGTCGATTTCACGCCGGACGAGGTCCTTGAAGTAGGCAACGCCGTGCTGGGCGTGCACCACGTAGTCGCCCGGCTTGAAGGGGAAGGTAATATCCGTGATGTCGACGTGGCGGCTTGGACGAGCGCTTGAGGCGCCCTGCGTGTCGGAAACGCTGATCATGGCGATTTTCGCCTTCGGGATGATCATGCCGAGCGGGATGTCAGTGTCGACCACGTTGACCATCCCGCGGCGCAGGCGGCGACGTTTGATGCCGTCTATCTCGTCGGGGTCTTCCTCGGCGTCGAGCCATTCCTGGATGGGAAGGCCATGATCGACGAACGCCAGCATCATGTCCGCGCGGCTGCGGCGGTTCGGGGCGCTGAAGGCCACCGTGTAGCCGGAATCAATAAGCGTGCGCAGACGGCCGAAGAGCTTGTCGGGGTGCCCGGCAACCTCGACGCGCTTGACGGGAAGCTCGGCGTCCACGCCGCCGCCGGCGCGCATGATGGAAACGTACGTGGCGCGCTGACCTGCACCGAAGCTCACCTGGGCGGGAGCCGCGATAAGGCCTTCCAGCGCAACGTTGGTGCCCTTCGCGCGCGCGGCAACCTCCTCTGAGGCGTGCGTCATGTCGTCGAAGAGGCTGCGCGGCTCCACCAGCACCGAAAGAGCGCCGGCCGGCAGATAGGCGCCCAGCGTGACCGGTTGATCGTACAGGTAAGGCAACAGCACGTCGCTTCCCTCGAAGCGCACGCCGCCCGCGAGGTTCTCCAAGTGCTCGCTCACCTGGCGAAGCGCGGGATTACCACCCGCCTGCGCGGCGATTTTCTTGCGGGCCCGCGCGATGCCCGACTTGCTGGCGGCGAATTCCACCACCGGATAGATCTCGACGGATGCGAGGCTTGCGATGGTCTGCCCGGTCGAGGGGACGATGCGGCGGATCTCATCCACCTCGTCGCCGAAGAAGTCCAGGCGCACCGGGTACGTGAGGTTGCCGGGATAGACGTCGATGGTGCCGCCGCGCACGCAGAAGGTTCCCGGGCCGTCCAGCTCGCCGGTGTTCAGGTAGCCGCGCAGTTCGAGTGCGTGGGCGACATCTTGGAAGGCCTCGATGCCCGCAGCGGCGAGCGCGGGCGTGTCAGCCAGCTCGCGTTCGGCCGTGAATTCGAGCGGGGCCGCGGCGTTGGCGCCGGCGGGAGCCAACGTGCGGATAAGCGCCCGTGCACTTGCGACCACCACCACTTCGCGAGACGTTTGCAGGGCCCAAGCCGCCTGCATGCGGCGCGCGATGATGGCCAGGTCGGGTCCCTTTTTCGAAAACGGCAGGTCGGCACGTTCAGGAAAGCGCAGCACCTTGTCCTCACCGAGGTAGCTCGACAAGCTGCGCGCAAACGACAGCGCCGCATCCTCCCCGGCAACAACGACGAGCGTGGTCTGGGGCTTATGCGAGAAGCGCGCCGCAATGAGAAACGGGCGCGCGCTCATGGCCACGCCTAGCGTGCCGTCGCGGCCTTCGTCGAGATTTCCCCAAAACGCATCGAGGCATTCCGACTTTTCCAGAGCAAATGTAAGCGAATCGATAAGCATGCAGGCGCTATCCCCTCACACGAAAAGCCGCAACGCAAAAGGCGGGGCGGCTCGGGCAATCAACATGCCAAGAAGTGTACCACGCCCACCTTTTCCGATGAATGCGGGGGACGCGCGTTTGAACCCCAAACGAATTGCTGCCACGGAATGTGTCCGTCACGGAAATGGTCACTACCACGACGCGGCCCGATCTGCACAACCGACATCAGTGCGGGCCCAAAACGTTGCGCACATCTTAAGGCCGAAAATTGCCAAGAAATCGCGATCGAGGGGAGAAATCGGGCCTTTTGCGCCAGTTTTCCCGTCATCAAAGGCTCGTCTCACTTCATGTGTACACAAACGAAAATCGACCGTTTCGCAAAACACCTGGTCAGAAGCTTAGGTCAATTCAAGGAGTTCTCGCGTCGTTCTCGCTTGCGTCGCATATTTCCCCTCGATCGCGATTTTTTGGCAGGATTCACCAATCTGCCGTGCGCAAGTTGGTTGGCAACGGTTCGGAGATCGCATGCAGCAATCGACCGGCAAACGGCACCTGAGGGGCTATACTGGCAGCACGGAAATAAGGCGCGGGAAAGGTCGAG
>CAVBAM010000276.1:0-2777 GCA_963593315.1 Candidatus Methanomethylophilaceae archaeon
CGAGGGGCTCTCCGTCATCCTGTGCGGCCCGAAAGCCGTGGTGGAGCCGTTCGCCGCTGCGCATGAGCGTTGCCGCGCGCAGGTGGCTACCGAAATCATCGAAATGGCCGAGCATCCGGCGCGCGCCGTACGCAAGAAGAAGGATTCGTCGCTGGTGGTGGGTTGCCGCATGGTCAAGGAGGGCCAGGCGCAGGGGTTCTTTTCCGCCGGCTCGACCGGGGCGTGCTTGGCCGCCGCCATTTTGGTGATGGGGCGCATCAAGGGCGTGGCGCGCCCGTGCCTGGCTACGGTGGTGCCTAGCCCCGTGCGTCCCATCGTCTTGTGCGACGTGGGCGCCAACGCCGACTGCAAGCCCGAATACCTGGTGCAGTTCGCGCAGATGGGCTCCATCTACGCAAGCAAGATGCTGGGGTATGCCTCCCCGCGTGCGGCGCTGCTCAACATCGGCGAGGAGGACACGAAGGGCAACCAGTTCGCCCAGGAGTGCAACAAGCTTTTGCGCAAGAAGGTGCCCAACTTCGCCGGCAACGCCGAGGGGCGCGACGTGCTTTCCGCAACCTACGAAGTGGTGGTGACCGACGGCTTCACGGGCAACGTGTGCCTAAAGACGATCGAGGGGACGTCGAAGGTGCTGATGGGCGCCATCAAGGACGCCATGCTGTCTTCAACGGTGTCGAAGTTGGGGGCGCTTGCCGTGAAGGGCAGCATGAAGAAACTCAAGAGCCAGGTTTCGGCCGACACCTACGGCGGGGCGCCGTTGCTCGGCGTGCGCGGCGCCTGCATCGTCGGGCACGGCTCGTCGAGTGCGCTCGCCGTGAAAAACGGCATACTCACCACGGCTAACATCGTTCGCGAGCAGGTATCTGAAATAATCGAGCAAACCGTGGTCGCCGGAAACGTCTCGGCTACAATTGAGGACTAGGAGACGATGAGGGCGAGCGCGTGCGCTAAGCTTTCGAAACGAGAACAAGAAACAAGCAATGAGCGGGGCTCATATGACGTTAACTGACGAGCAGGCCAGCAAGCTTGCAAGGGCCGAGGAGATTCTCGGCTACGAATTCAAGGAAAAACAGTTCATTCTGTCGGCCATCACGCATCCGTCGGCGACGGAGGGCAAGTCGGTCAAGTATTCCTACGAGCGCCTGGAGTTTTTGGGCGACTCCATTTTGGGCGCCATCGTGGCTTCCGTGGCCTTCGAGCGCTTCCACGACTTGGACGAGGGCGGTCTGACGCGCATCAAGGTGGCGCTCGTGTCGGGCGCGAGCCTGTCCGATGTCGCCTCGGGCCTGGGATTCGCCGACATCATCGTGTTCGGGTCGTCTGAGACGGGCACGGGCAAGCGCGGCCTGCATTCGGCGCTCGAAAACGTGTACGAGGCCGTGGTGGCCGCGTTGTTCCTGGACGGCGGGCTGGACGCGGCGCTGGCGTTCGTGGAGCGCACGCTCATCCCGCGCATGTCCGTGGAAATGGCCATGGAACCGGAAAACCCGAAGAGCGCGCTGCAGGAGAAGCTGCAGGAGGATGGCATTACGCCCACCTACAAGCTGGTGGAGACGCAGGGGCCGCCGCATGACCGCACGTTCGTCGCTCAGGTGTTCGCCGGCTCGCAGGGCCTTGCGCGTGGCACGGGCCGCACGAAGAAGGAGGCCGAGAGCCAGGCCGCCAAGAGCACGCTTGCACGTCTCGGCGAGTTTTTCGGTTTGGGCATGGACGAATCTGCCCGCGCCGAGAAGGCCGCCGCAGCCAAGCAGGCCAAGGCGGAAAAGGCCGCCGCCCGCGCCGAGGAGCGCGCCCGTAAAAAGCACGAGAAAGAGCGTGCCAAGCAGATGAAGCAAGGGTAGGCCATGTACCTGAAATCCCTTGTGCTGAAGGGCTTCAAGTCCTTCGCCGACCGCAGCGTGCTTTCGATGGAGCCCGGTATCACCGCCATCGTGGGGCCGAACGGGTCGGGCAAGTCGAATATCTCCGATGCGGTTTTGTGGGTGCTTGGCGAGCGCAACGCCAAGCACCTTCGCGGCGCTTCGATGGAAGACGTCATTTTCGCTGGGTCCTCGGCGCGCAAGGCCACGGGCCTGGCCGAGGTCGATTTGGTGCTGGACAATTCCGACGGGAAGCTGCCGGTCGAGTTCGACGAGGTGGCCATCACGCGGCGCATGTACCGCAGCGGGGAGAGCGAATATCTCATCAACGGCACCGTGGCGCGGCGTATGGACGTGCTGAACATCCTGCACGATTCGGGCCTGGGCACCGGCACGCACTCCATCATCAGCCAAGGCTCGCTCGATTCCATACTGCAATCGAAACCCGAGGATCGCCGCGCGCTCATCGAGGAGGCGGCCGGCGTGCTCAAGCACAAACAGCGCAAGGCCAAGGCCGAGCGCAAGTTGGCGAACATGGACGCCACGCTCGCGCGCGTGCGCGACGTGTCGGGCGAGGTGGCCCGCCAGCTCGGGCCGCTTGAGCGCAAGGCGAAGAAGGCCCGTGCCTATCAGGAGCTTTCCGCCGAACTTTCCGACATCAGCCTTTCTTTGGCCGTCGACGACCTGCGCCAGCTGCGCAGCGCCTGGGACGGCGCCTGCGCGAAGGAGAGCGAGTTGGTGGCCGAGCTTGCGGTGAAGCACCAGGCGATTTCGGAGGCCGAGGCGGCCGCCGAGCAGTTGCAGGAGCAGATTCGCCGTCAGACGGCCGATGCGGGCGAGCTTTCGCGCAGCTATCAGCGTGCCAGCAGCGCCCAGGAGCGCTTCGACGGCGCGGTTCTGTTGCTGCATGAGAAGCGT
>CAVBAM010000277.1:0-2774 GCA_963593315.1 Candidatus Methanomethylophilaceae archaeon
TTGGGCTTCTTCACCGAAATGTCGGCGGGAATGGACGGCAGCGCGAGGATGAAACACGCCCCGCCCTCGGGCAGGTTGAACGCCTCGACCGTGCCGTCGTGCGACTCGGCGATGGACTTCACGATGGCAAGTCCCAGCCCCGTGCCGCCCGTGCCGCGCGCGCGGCTGGAATCGGTGCGGTAGAAACGGTCGAACAGCAGCTTCGGGTCGATGTCGCCGAAGCCGCAGCCGTCGTCCTTCACCGCCACGACGGAATTGCCGTTGAGCCCGAACAGCTCCACGCGGATATGCCCGCCGGGCTGGATGAAGCGGCTGGCGTTCTCCACCAGGTTGGTGATGGCCTGACGCAGGCTGTCCGGGTCGCCGAGCACGTCGGGTGCCTCGCCGGTGACCTCGGCGTTCGCATGCCGGTCGTGCAGGATGGGCGTGAGCGTGTCCACGACGCCGTTGGCCAGGTCGTGCAGGTTCACGCGGCGCATTTCCTGCGGCAGCGGCGAATTCTCGATGCGCTGCAGCGTGAGCAGGTCGTTCGTCAGGCGGCTGAGACGCTCGCTCTCGTTGACGATGATGCTGCAGAACTTGTCGTGCAGTGCGGGCGGCAGGTCGGGGTCGGTGAGCATCTCGGCGTTGCCGCGGATGGCCGTCAGCGGCGTACGCAGCTCGTGGGCGACGTCGCTGATGAATTCGTTCTGGCGCTGCTCCTTGAGCGCGAGGTCGTGATGCTGCTGATTGGTGGTTTGCAGCAGCGATTTGAAGTCGCAAGTGAGCAGGTCGGCCTCGTAGAGGCGTCCGTCGGGCTCGAACGGCACGTCGGCGCCCTGGCGCCAGGCGGCGGTCTTCTTCGCCAAATCGCTGAGCGGTTCTGCCAGGAAATGCCCGATGAGCAGGCTGAAGCAGAACACCACCACGGCGGCCGGCGCCAAAAGCAGCAGGCTTGCCAGCGGCACGTCGAACGCGAACATGCACACCGTCAGGCAAAGGGCGGTGGTGAACATGCCGAGCAGCGTGCTGAGCAGCGCGAAATATGTTTGCAGGCGCTTTATAGCTTGAACCTATAGCCGTAGCCGCGCACCGTCTCGACCAGGCCCGGGTCGTATCCGGCCTGCTCTATTTTGTCGCGCAGGCGCTTGATGTGCGTGTCGACCGTCTTGGTTTCGGTGAGGTATTCCCAGCCCCAGGCGTCGCGCAGCAGCTCCTCGCGCGAAACCACCTTGCCGGCGTTTTTCATGAGGCAGGCCATCAGCTCGAATTCGCGCGGCGTCAGGTCGATGTCGCCGGCCGGGCCGGTGGCGGTATGGGCGTCCTCGTCGAGCGTGATGCCGCTGGCGGTGATGGCGTGCGAGGAGCCCGGCAGGTCCTGCCCCTGGCTGCGGCGCAGCAGCGCGCGCACGCGGGCGATTAGCTCACGCACGCCGAAGGGCTTGGCCAGGTAGTCGTCGCCGCCGATTTCCAGCCCGACCACCTTGTCCAGCTCGGAGTCGCGCGCCGAAAGGAACAGCACCGGCGCCGCGGTTTTCGAGCGCAGGCGACGGCACAGCTCGTAGCCGTCCATGCCGGGCAGCATGATGTCGAGCACGAACAGGTCGTAGTCGTTCTTCAGCGCCATGGAAAGCGCCTCTTCGCCGTTGTCCACGACGTCGGGGGCGAACCCCTCCTTCTTCAAGGCGTAGCCGACGAACTCCGTGATGGAGGGCTCGTCGTCGACGACGAGGATGCGTGCGGGCGTGTCGTTCATGGGAAACCTCTTCCGTAGCTTGAAGCCGGCAGGGCGGGGCCTCCGGCGTTCTTGAAGCCTGCGCCGAGGCGGGCGGCTTTCGTTTCGCTCGGAACAACTATACTCGTCCGCGTGGGCGGCGGGCCGCCATCTTCAACCCATTGTCGAAAACACGTTACCTCTCGTTACCTCTTCGGGCGGCGCTTCGCAGCCCCGCGCATCCTGACTGCTATACTGTTGCGGCTGATATCAAGGTCCGACGCATTCGGAATCGGGAAAGGGGCGCACGCATGCTGCTTGCAATCGACGTGGGGAACACGCAAACCGTCGTCGGCGTGTACGAGGGAAGCACGCTGAGGCATCGTTGGCGCGTGGCCACGAACAAGCTGCACACCTGCGACGAGCTGCGGGTGAAGCTGTTGCCGCTGCTCAATTCCGAGAACATGGGCTTTTCGGACATCCACGGCGTGGCGCTGGCGTCGGTGGTGCCCGCGCTTACCGACGCCTGGTGCCAGGCGACCAAGCAGATGATCGGGGCGCGGGCCGTGGTGTGCACGGCCGATACCGCCGAGGGCCTTTTCGATGCGGGCGACTATCCCAATCCGCGCGAGATCGGCGCGGACCGCATCGCCGACTGCGTGGCCGCGCGCAGCCTGTACGGCGCGCCGGTTGCGGTGGTGGATTTCGGCACCGCCACTAATATGGAAGTGATCGACCGTGAGGGCGGCTTCGCGGGCGGCATCATCGCGCCGGGCGTGGAAACCTCTTCCCGGGCGCTGTTCAGCCACGCGACCAAGCTCGGCGCCATCGAGCTGGTGAACCCGCACACGGCCATCGGGCGCAACACCGCCCAGGCCATGCAGGTGGGCATTGTCTACGGCGAGGCCGATCGCGTTGACGGCCTGGTCGAGCGCATCTTTTCGCAGCTGGGCTATCGCGCGCCCGTGGTGGCGACGGGCGGCTTGGCGCGGCGCGTGGCTCCCATTTCGCGCACCATCACCGAGGTGAACCAGGACCTGACGCTGGAGGGCCTGCGCTTGGTTTACGACAACTTCATCGC
>CAVBAM010000278.1:0-2770 GCA_963593315.1 Candidatus Methanomethylophilaceae archaeon
TGTACCAGTTCATCGGGCAGGACAACCTGTACTTCTACGGCGTGGCCCAGCCGGCCCTCATCGAGGCGCTGCGCCCCGGCGACATCCTCGCGCCCGGCGAGACGGACCACCCGCTGCGCCAGACGAAGCTCGTGGCGAACCATCACATCCTGCTGGGCAACAAGAAGGCATCCTCGTCGGGTGCGGTCAAGCCGCCCACGGCCGACGAGCTGCTCGACTACTACACGCCCGAGCAGCTGCGCGCGCACTTTCTGGCGCTCGGCCTCGACCAGAAGTCCGTCGGCTTCAAGCCCAAGCCCTTCGAGCAGGACGAATCCAAGCGCGACAACCCGCGCTACGCCGACCCGGTGCTCAAGGAAGGGTCGCTGCTTACCAATGTGTTCAACCGCCTGGCGCGCAGCTGCTTCTACGAGGCGCAGAAGAACTTCGAGGGCTACCTGCCGCTCGGGGAAGTGTCGCCTGAGGTGCGCGAACGGGCGCACGCGGTCATGAACGACTACGATGCCACCATGCACAAGGTGGAGCTGCACACCATCATGTCCATCATGGACACGTTCATCCGCTGGTCGAACAAGTACTGGACGGACAACATCCGCACGGCGGAGAAGGAAGGCGACGACGCGCTGCGCCGCCAGACGCTCGTGGATTGCTTCTACCTGCTGCGCATCTGCACGCTGCTCATGCATCCGGTGGTCCCGCGCGGCTGCGAGAAGATTTGCGACTACCTAAGCTTCGAGTTCGACGACTTCTTCAGCTGGAATTACGACTTCGAGGGCTTCGAGGAGCTGTGCCACGGCTCGGAGCTGGAGGACGGACGCCATCGCGTGCGCGAGCTTCCCCCGCGCTTCGACTTCTTCTCCAAGCACCCGAGCCAGTTCAAATAACGCGGAAGCGGTTGAAGAAGCATGCATGTTGATTTGTTTTCCGACGGCGCCTCCCGGGGCAACCCCGGGCCGGGCGGTTACGGCTCCATCCTACGTTTCGTCGACAGCAAGGGCGGCGTGCACGAACGCGAGTTCTCGCAAGGTTTCCGCACCACGACGAACAACCGCATGGAGCTGCTCGGGTGCATCGTCGCGCTCGAGGCGCTCAAGCGCCCGTGCCAGGTGACGGTCTATTCCGACTCGCAGTACCTGGTCAACGCCTTCAAGCAGCATTGGGTGGACGGATGGCTTAAGCGTGGCTGGAAGAATTCCCAGAAGCAGCCCGTGAAAAACGTCGATTTGTGGAAGCGCATGCTCGAGGCGAAGCGTCCGCACGACGTGGACTTCGTCTGGGTCAAGGGCCATGCGGGCCATGCCGAAAACGAGCGCTGCGACGCCTTGGCGACTGCCGCGGCCGACAATCCCGCGCGCCACAAGGACGACGTCGGGTTTTCGGGGTAGGGCGCGACGTCCCTCGCGGTTGCGGACCCGGGCCTGGGCGCGAGCCTTCGTATCCCCCGACTAAAAAGCCCCGCTTCGGCGGGGCTTTCTTGTTTGAACGTTGCCTGTGCGGAGCGCGGCCGGGCAGGATGCGAAACTACCCTTCGCACGCCTGGGTGATCAGGCGGCGCAGCGCGTCGAAGCCGTCTTTCTTCTCGCTCGAGGTCACTAACATCGGAATGTCCTCGGCAAGTTCCAGCTGCCGGCGCAGCAGCGCGGCCTGGCGCTGCCCGGCCGAACGGGAAAGCTTGTCCGATTTCGTCAGCACCACGGCGAACGGCAGCCCCGCTTCCTGCAGAAACGAAATCATGTTCAGGTCGAGCTCCTGCGCCTCGTGGCGGATGTCCACCAGGCTCACCACCAGGGCGAAGTTGCGGTCCTGGTTGAAATACCCCTCGATCAGCTCGGCCCAGCGGCCCTTTTCCGACTTCGCGACGCGCGCGTAGCCGTACCCGGGCAGGTCGACGAAGCGGGCGGTGTCGGTGGCGAAGAAGTTGATGGTGGACGTCTTGCCGGGTTTCTGCGACACCTTCGCCAGGCTCTTGCGCCCGAACAGGGCGTTGAGCATGGAGGACTTGCCGACGTTGGATCGCCCGGCGAACGCGACCTCGGGCAGCGTCGAGGGCGGCAACTGGGATGAGATGCCGAAAGACCTCTCGAAGGATACGTTGTTGAAGTTCATGAGTTCTCCTTGTGGCGTTCCGTCGCGTTGCGCGGCGTGCAGGCGTTCCGGCGCGCGGCCGTCTCGTCGTGGCGGGCCCGGTCGGATGACGCCGTTTCCCGTCGGTTCGAATCGTTGTGCTTCATGGTAGCGGGTGCCCGCGTCTGCGTGCGCGGCTTCTTCACCTTTTGCACAAATTGGGTACGGCCCGGCTGACCCCGTTTGGTCGCGTCGCAGCGCCTCGTCTGCCCGCACGGCCGGCTCGCGCCCCCTCGCCGCCTTTCCGGCGCGGAGTGCGGGAAGCCTTCGGTTACTTGCACCTGCGACCTGAGCAAACGGCCGGCTGGCGCCGCGCCTGCCCGCCCAACGGGGGGAAGAGCTGCGCGCGCCGTCTGCCCGGCACGCTTCCGTAAACATAAGTTAGACACTATCAACGCAGGTAGTTAACCGAATTTAAACCGATTGACGCGCCGCGCCGGCACGTCTATCCTCAGCCTCATCCGATTAATCGCGAACGCGCCGTGCGGCCGTTCGCCAGCGGCGGGCAAAAGGCCCGCAAGAAAGGAAGGGCATCATGAAGTTCCCGAAGAACGGTGGTTGGCTGATCGGCGCTGGTTTTCTGCTCGGCACGGTGGGCGTGAAGGCTGTCACCTCCGATGCTGCCAAGAAGGTGTACGTCCAGGGC
>CAVBAM010000279.1:0-2761 GCA_963593315.1 Candidatus Methanomethylophilaceae archaeon
CCTACGTGCTGCGCGAGGGCACCGACGTGACCATCGTCGCGGCCGGCGTGGAGGTCGAGCAGGCGCTCATCGCCGCCGACGAGCTTGCTGAGCAGGGTATTTCCGCGGAAGTCATCGATGCCTTCTCCGTCAAACCGCTTGACGAGGCCACCATCATCGCGTCTGCGAAGAAGACCGGCGCGGTCGTCGTCGCTGAGGAGCACAGCATCCACGGTGGTCTTTGCGCCCAGGTTGCCCAGGCGCTTGCGCAGGCCTGCCCGACCCCCATGGCCTTCGTCGCCATGGAGGACCGCTTCGGCAAATCGGGCGAGTTCGAGGAGCTGCTCGCGTACTTCGGGCTCGACTCGAAGGCGATTGTCAAAGCTGTGAAAAGGGTAACCGCCTAACTTGGCATCTGCTAGAATCGAGTTCGTCTCAGTACATCACTACTTGAACGGAGCATTCTGTGACGAACGACATGAGCCAAGGGGGTGCTGTGCGCCAGGCTCGGCGCGCAGGTGCTCACGCGGCGCAGCAGCGGCAAACCGCGTCGCAGCTTTCCGCGTCGCTTCCCGTGCTTGAAATCGACGAAACGCCTCAGCCGTCGGGTACGCCCGTCATCACGTTTGACCACGTGACGAAGGTGTACCCGGCGCAACCGAACAAGCCGGCGCTGAACGACATCTCGGTGCAAATCTATGCCGGCGAATTCGTCTTCCTGGTCGGACATTCCGGTTCCGGCAAAACCACCTTCATCCGCATGCTCATCCGCGAGGTCAAGCCCACGCAGGGCCACATCTACATCGCGGACGAGGACCTCGCGCACATGCGCAACTGGCGCGTGCCGTACCTGCGCCGCAACATCGGCTGCGTGTTCCAAGACTTCAAGCTGCTCCCGAACAAGACGGTCTTCGAGAACGTCGCGTTCGCGCTCGAGGTAATCGGCAAGTCGCGCCACGTCATCAAGACGCAGGTTCCCGAGGTGCTTCGCCTGGTGGGCCTGCAGGACAAGCTCAACAAGCGCCCCGACCAGCTTTCCGGCGGCGAGCAGCAGCGCGTGTCCATTGCCCGCGCCATCGTGAATCGCCCGCCGGTGCTCATCTGCGACGAGCCGACCGGCAACCTCGACCCGCAGACCTCGCGCGGCATTATGGACCTGCTCGAGCGCATTAACCGCACCGGCACCACCGTGGTCGTGGCAACGCACGACCGCGAGATGGTTGACAACATGCGTCGCCGCGTCATCGCGCTTGACCGCGGCAACCTGACGCGCGACCAAGATCGAGGGGTGTACGGTTTCGATGTCTAGTTTCTTCTACTTCCTCAAAGAATCGCTGACCGGCTTCACGCGCAACCTTTCCACGGCGCTTGGGTCGATCGTCACCATCTTCCTGTCGCTTTTGATCATCGGCATCTTCTTGGTGGGCGGGTCGATGGTGAACAACGTGGTGAAGTCCGTCGAGCAAGAGGTCAACATCACGGTGTGGATCGCCGACGACGCTTCCGAGGCCGATATCACCGCGCTTGAGAACACCATCCGCTCCATGAACTCGGTGGCCAACGTCAGCTTCACCAACAAGGAGCAGGCGCTGGAGAACTTCAAGGCCTCGTCGAACTCCGACATCGCCGAGAGCCTTGATGGGCAGAACCCGCTGCCGGCCTCCATCGACGTCGAGTTGTCTGACCCGCAGCTCGTTGAGGATGTCGCAAGCCAGATCGAGGCGAACGCCACGTTCAGGGCCATCTGCGACAATCCGAGCGACCCCTCCGACTCGCTGCGCTACGGCGAGAAGACGGTCGAGCGCCTGTTCTCGCTGACCAGCTACGTGCGCTACGTCGGCATCGCGCTTATCGCCCTGCTCATCTTCATCGCGCTCGTGTTCATCAACAACACCATCCGCCTGGCCATCCTCGCGCGCCGCAAGGAAATCGCCATCATGCGCCTGGTGGGTGCGTCGAACGGGTTCATTCGCGGGCCGTTTTTGATGGAGGGCGCGCTGCATGCCATCATCGGCGCCGCGCTTGCCGTGGGCTCGCTCGAGCTTCTGCGCAACCTGGCCCTGCCGAAGCTGCAGGCCGCGCTCACGTGGCTGCCGATCAACCTCTCCGGCTCCACCTTCGTGATGTTCTACATCATGCTTGCGGTCTTCGGCCTGGTCATCGGCTTGGTCGGTTCCGCATTCGCCATGCGCCGCTACCTGAAGGTGTAAAGGTCGAAGATACGGCATGCCGAAGCCCGCAGACAAGAAGTCCAATCTTGCAGCGTCCGCGCGTTTTGCGCGGGCGCGTTCTATACGCCTGGCGAAATTCTTCGCCTTCGTGCTTATCGTGGCCGCCGCGTTTGTCGGCGGCTTCGTCGTGCGGGGGGATAGCGCGCTGCTCGACGCGCTGGGCATGTCTCAATTCACCGGCAACGATGAGGTGCAGACGAAAACCTCGCAGACGCTGCAGTACAACTCGCTTTCCGCCCGCGTTGGCGAGGTGGAGACGGTCATCAACGACGACAGCCTCGATTCCTACAACCTCGATACCGCCACTTCGAAAGTGCTCGACGCGTTCGCGCTCTCCACGCAGGACGCCTATCTGCGCTACTACGACGCCAGCCGCTATGCATCGCTGAACCAGGACGCCTCGGCAACCGGCGGGGGAGTGGGCGTCTTGTTCTCCGAATACAACGGTAGCGCGTATGCGGTCGACGTGTTCGAGGGATCGCCTGCGCAGACGGCCGACGTGCGCACCAACGACGTCGTCGTGGCCATCGACGGGGACCGCAGCCACCAAT
>CAVBAM010000280.1:0-2754 GCA_963593315.1 Candidatus Methanomethylophilaceae archaeon
GTTCTACGACGCGGCGGCGCCTATCGTGATGGCCGATTCGCTGGACATGACGAAGCTCTTCCGCCAAAGCCGCTACGAGGACGCGGGGTTGGGCGACTACCTCAATGCCCCCTTCACGCGCGAAGAGTACGAACGCTTCGCCGCCGAGCTCGTCGCCGCCGACCGCGTGATCCGCCGCGATTTCGAGACGCGCGATCTGTTCCAGGCCTGCCAGCCCATCGAGGAGATTGCGCGCAAGGGCATCGACGCGCCGCGCTTCGGCACGCTCAAGCCGGTCGGGCTTACCGACCCGCGCACCGGCCGTCGCCCGTGGGCCGCGTTGCAGCTGCGCGCCGAGGATGCGCACGGGTTGAGCTATAACCTCGTCGGCTTTCAGACCAACCTCACGTTCCCGGAGCAGAAGCGCGTCTTCCGCATGATTCCCGGGCTTGAATCGGCCGAATTCGCACGCTTCGGCGTGATGCATCGCAACACGTTTTTGAACGCGCCGGCGCTGCTTGACCGCACGCTTCGTTTGAAGGCGGCCGACAAAGCGGGCGTTCCCGTGTTCGTCGCCGGGCAGCTTGCGGGCACCGAGGGCTATTGCGAAGCCATCCGCTCGGGCGTCCATGCGGCCATAAGCGTGGCGGCATTGCTTCGCGGCGTCGAGGTTCCGGCGCTGCCGCGAAAAACGGCGTTCGGCGCGCTGATGGCCTATGCGACCGACCCGGCAACCGTCGATTACCAGCCCATGCACGTGAACTTCGGCATCATGGAGCCTTTGCAAGAGCGCATCCGCAACAAGGGCCAGCGTTATGCGGCCTACGCCGAGCGCGGGCGCGAGGCGCTTGCGTCCTATGTCGCCGAAGTGCGCCGAGCCGGGTTGCTGGCCGACGACGCCGGCTCGTCCGCCGGCGAGCCGGCGCCGCAGCCGCAGGGCAGCAACCTCGTGCAGGACGAATCTGCCGGCGCATCCGCGCCGCAGCGTGCGCAGGACTGCGGGGAGCCTGCGCAATGACGGCCGCCGAAAGCCCTAAGCCCGCAGCCGCGCCTGGCGCCGCCGCCGATGCTTCCGAACCCGCCGCCGGCGAGGTCCCGCAAAGGTCGGCTCAGCTCATCGATTCCTTCTGCGAGGGATTCAAGGCCGAACGCAACGCGTCGGAGAACACGGTGCGCGCCTACCGCATCGATCTGTCCGACTACGCGCGCTGGGCTGCGCGCGAGCACATCGACCTCGTCGCCCCCTCGCATAAGCAGCTGCGCCGCTATCTGGCCGAGCTTTCCGAGGCGGGTTATTCGCGGGCGACCGTCAACCGCCGGCTGGCCTCGCTGCGGACCTTTTTCAGGTGGCTTGTCGTCGCGGGAGTCGTCGAGAACGACCCGGCCAGCGCGCTTTCCGGCCCCAAACAGTCGAAGCGCCTGCCGCACGTCATCCGTCCGACCGATATGGCGAAGCTGCTCAGCGTGCATGCGCCGCGCGACGAGTTCGGCCGCAAGCAGGAGCAGACGCCCGCGCAAATGCGCGACCAGGCGCTGCTCGAATTCCTCTACGCCTGCGGCGCGCGCATTTCCGAGGCGTCGGGGCTGCTCGTCGCCAACGTCGATTTCGACGGCGGCGTGGCCAAGGTGTTCGGCAAGGGGTCGAAGGAACGCATCGTGGCGCTGCACGAGCTGGCGCTTTCGAGCATGCGCACCTATATGCTCGTGGGGCGCCCGAAGCTTTTGCGCGCAGGCGTGGACTGCCCGTATTTCTTCGTGTCGGCCCGCGGCGCCCAGATGGGAACCGACGCCATGCGCAAGATGTTCAAGCGCACGCTTGCAGAGGCGGGCCTTCCGCTCGACTACACGCCGCACGACATGCGCCACACGTTCGCCACCGACATGCTGGAGGGTGGGGCGGACCTGCGCACCGTGCAGGAGCTGTTGGGCCATGCAAGCCTATCGACCACCCAGATTTACACGCACACCACGCCCGGGCGCCTGCGTCAGGTGCACCAGCAGGCGCATCCGCGCGGCTAGGCCGCCTTTATTTGCCGAGCAGGTGCAGCACGGCCGCCACGGGGTGCTTCGTGAGCATGCGCGGGCCGCTGAAGCGCATGACCTGGCGAATCTTCTCGCGCATCTGCGGCTTGTAGCAGTGGTTCTCGCATTCGTCGCAGCTCGTCTTCACGTCCATCTTCCGGCAGCGGCGCGTGCGCTCGGCGGCATAGGCGTCGAGCGCGGCGCATTCGGCGCATACGGGCTCGCCGCAGCAGGCGGTGGCGCTCCTGTCGGCATCGCCGTGGTTCGCGGCGCAATACAGCGCGATCATCTGCGACACCGTGCGCACCTCGCGCGCGCGTCGCTTTGCCGTCTTGCGGCTGTCTTCCATGGTTGATTTCCCTTCGGGCTTGCGGGCAGCGATGCCGGGGTTCGGCGGCTGCCGGACGCTTGGCTTGGCGATGCGTCCGGAACGGCGATATGCCGGGCGGCGATAAAAAGCGTTACGCGCTCATGCGGATGCCGACGTAGACGGCGGACTCGGGCAGGCCGGAGATGTCGTACTTGTTGGAAAGGGCCGTGGCCGAGACGCGCCAGGTGTAGGTGGTGCCGTTGGCCTCGACGGTGCCGGTTTGGTAGGTGTTGCCCACGTTGTCGGTGCCCGACCCGCCCTCAGGCGTGGTGGCGGGGTCGAAGCCCTGGCTGGCGATGGCCGCCGAGATGGCGGCCTCGATGGAGGCTGACGAGAAGTCGGCGTACTTCACCGCGTAGCTTTCCCCGTCGCTGCGGTCGAGC
>CAVBAM010000281.1:0-2749 GCA_963593315.1 Candidatus Methanomethylophilaceae archaeon
AAACGCAATTGCGCATAAAGCAAAGATGGTCGTTTTCCCTTTGCCGCAAATAGGGGTCTTCGACAGCGGGGACCGGTTACAAAGAAGAGCGAGGGAAAGCAACAGCGCAAAGATGCCGAGAACCCGACTGAGGTTGATGCGAAGTGGCACCTGCTGATTGAACGAAATACCCGAAACGGTTGTGTTGCCCAGTTCATCGAGATTATTTATTGTGATCGAGATCGATTTGCATTTGCCTGCTGGGAAAAGGTCAATGTATGTTTCCGCGGCATCGCGGAGATTGATTTCCATTTCCGGCAGAGTGTACGGGCGATGGGCGGATCCGTCATCGGACAGGGAGAGCACGATGTCCGCGGAATCGCATCGGGTGCGTTCTATGTCGGTATTGAGCGTGGCGTTACCGGACTCGTCCGCGAAGGTGGGCGAGAGCGATATTCGTATGTTCCGGATGTTTCCATCGATGCCGTTAATGGCGAGAGTGTCGTTGCTTTCCGTGAGGACGATGTCGGAATCCAGCGAACAGGAATCCCCTGCGAAGGAAACGGTGGGATCCCCTTCGTAAGGCTCTATGCAGAGTGTGCTGGTAAATTGCCAGTTAAAAAGGATGACTTCGATGAACAGGGTAACCACTAGACCTAAAACGCAGGCGATGGCGCATCGAAATGGCAGCTTGCTATCTATTATGTGTCGCGAATTGGATAAAGGCCAGTTCAAGGATATCTCCCATAACTAAATCAGTTAAAAAATCTAGATCATTGAAAAAAATCCAGACAACGAATATAATTATTCTTGTCGCGACAATATTACCAAAATCATACTACTCCATCTTTGGGGAAGGCGGTGTTTGTATGGGAAAGCGAATAGGTGCAGCGTGCGTTGCTGCGCTTGCGTTCTTGACGGTTGCCTGCGCGTCATTCTCTTCTTCCTTCCTTATCGGGTGTTCTTCTGCGAACCAGGATACTTCGAATGCGGAGGTCGGGAATTCGCAGGGCCCTCTTCTCGAGCAGCATGTTTCGGCGATGATGCCGGACTATTCCATTTCCGACTTCATCGATCGTTCGACGCTTGTCGTCGTCGCGACCGTGTCGGGATTCTCCGATCCGGTGCTCATCGAGCCTTCCAATGGGGCCGAGCCGCGATACTTTACTGATGCTTATCTGCAGGTGAACGAGGTGGTGAAGGGTACGCCGATACTCAACGACGACGGAAAGCTGCAAGTTCGTTACTGCGGAGGATCGGGTCAGCGCGTGGCGACCGTCAACGACCTCGCTCCGTTGTTGAGCGAGGGCTCGCAATACCTGCTGTTCCTGTACCGCGTGACCGATGGATCCGATTATAACACCGAAGGTTGCCAGTATTACGCGGTGACCGACGGCCTCGGCGTATGGGCGGAATCGGGTGGGGGGATTTTTGCGAACCGCAACGACAGGAGCGTTTCCCTCGATGACTTGAAGGATGCCGTGGCAGCGACGCCGATGCCGGCAACCGAAGAGGACGACGCCGGCGTGCGCTCCACGGATGGCCTGGCGTTTGCTACTGTGATGACGGACGAGGAAGCCGCCGCGTACGAGCAGTCTGTTATTGAAGGGGCGGCAAACGGAGGCGGCGTTTCGTCGAGCTCTTCGTCGTAGGCGGTGAGCCGGGTGGTTTTCCGGCGCGCTTCGCCCTCTTTTTGCCCCTTTAAGTAAGGGACCGTGCTTCCCAAACAAAAACCGGGTCAGGCAAACTAACTGCCAGACCCGGTGTTTTTCATGGTGCCCCAGATACGATTCGAACGTACGACACCCGCTTTAGGAGAGCGGTGCTCTATCCCCTGAGCTACTGAGGCGTGTCAGCCCATTGTATCATTGTTGCCGGCGTTGATTGCCGGCGCTGTTGGCGTCCCACGGCAAGTCCGCAAGTCCGCAAGTTGATGCTGCGTCGCTATGCCCGCGCGTACTCAAGCAGCTGTGCCGCTTCGTCCAAAACCACGCCGGCATCGGCTTCAACAAGACTGCTTGTCGGGTTGTATCCCCAGCTCACGCCAATAGGGAAGACGCCTGCACGGTGTGCGACCAGCATATCGCCCGACGAGTCGCCGACGTAGGCGCAGCGCTCGGGCGCCGATCCGAGCTCGTCGATGGTGAGCAGCAGCCCCGTCGGGTCGGGTTTGCGGGGGATGTTTTCGCATTCGCCATGCAGTATGTCGAAGACATCGGGGAAATGCAGGGGGATGACGTCTTTCACACCGCCCTCGTACTTGTTCGACAGCACGGCCAGTTTGCAGCCGCGCGATTTCAGCTCGGCCAGGGTTTCGGTCATGCCCTCATAGGGTTTGGTGAGTTCGAGGCCGATTTTCGGGTACAGCTGCTTCCAGTAGGCGAGCGCTTCGGCGCAGCGCTCGGGGGAGGTGCCCTCGGGAACCGCCCGGTCGATCAGGCGCGCGGCGCCGCTGCCGACGAAGCTTAGAATCTTGTCGTAGGAATGCGTCGGGTATCCGAAGTGCTCGAGCGTCTTATTCGTGACGACGACCAGGTCGGGCATGGTGTCCAGCAGCGTTCCGTCCAGGTCGAAGATGAACGTATCGAAGGTGGGGTGGTCGTTGGGCATGATGAACTCCTTTGATTTGCAAGGTCGCCGGCGCGTTCGGTGAAAACAAAAACGGCGACCCGAAGGCCGCCGCAGCGATTGTCAATGGAGCGGGTGACGGGACTCGAACCCGCGAATGCGAGCTTGGGAAGCTCGTGCCTTACCACTTGGCGACACCCGC
>CAVBAM010000282.1:0-2739 GCA_963593315.1 Candidatus Methanomethylophilaceae archaeon
CGCGAGAAGTTCGACTACCTTCCCGAAGCGGAGACCGACTTCGTGTTCTCCATCATCGGCGAAGAGCTCGGCATGATCGGCGCGCTCGTCGTCGTCGCGCTGTTCGTCGTCATCTTGGTCTGCGGCCTTATCGTCGCGCGTCATGCCGCCACGCCGCTTTCGGCAACCATTGCCGGCAGCCTGAGCGTGATGATCGTCTTCCAAGCGTTCTTGAATATCGGCTGCGTCATCGGGCTGGTGCCCACCACGGGCAAGCCCTTGCCGTTCGTGTCCTCGGGCGGCTCGTCGCTCATCGCGACGCTCATCATGGTCGGCCTCATCATGTCTGTGGCCAAGCATGCCGACGTCGGCGACGTATACGAACGCCGCCGCGCGGATTTGCGGGTCGTGCGCGCGGTTGACGAAGACGAGTGGGATAGGGGCGGAACTGGCGAAACGCATCGCCGCGCCCCGCAGGGCCGAAGGGCTCCCGCCCGCGAGGGCCGCTCGTCGCGGCGTACCCGCGCAACGCAATCATCAAGGAGGTAGCATTCATGCGCATCGTCCTTTCCGGCGGGGGTACTGCCGGGCATATCAATCCGGCGCTCGCGCTCGCCGAGGTGCTTAAGGAGCGCGGTCACGAGGTCCTCTACGCCGGCACGCCGACGGGCGTGGAGGCGCGGCTGGTGAAACAGGCGGGCATTCCGTTCACGGCCTTCGAGGCCGCCGGTTTCAACCGCAACCACCCGACCACGTTGCCGAAGGCCATCCTGAAGATCCAGCACTCCACCAAGCTTGCGCGCGCCTGGTTCGACGAAATCAAGCCCGACTGCGTCGTCGGCTTCGGCGGCTACGTTTGCATTCCCGTCGCCCGCGCCGCCGAGCAACGGCAGATCCCGGTGGTCGTCCATGAGCAGAACTCCGTCATGGGCATGGCGAACAAATATCTCGCGCGCAAGGCGCGTGCCGTGTGCCTGACCTATGCGCATGCCGGCGAGGCGCTCTCGCGCAAGGACGGCATCGTGGTGACGGGCAATCCCGTTCGCTCGAGCGTGTTTCAGGCCACGCGTGAGGAAGGGCGGGCGGCATTCGGCATCCCCGCCGACGCCCGCATGCTGCTGGTTACCGGCGGAAGCCTCGGCGCCCGTCATCTCAACGCGGCGATCGCCGCGCGCAAGGGCATGCTGCTCGGCTACCCCGATCTGCACGTCGTGCACGTCACCGGCCCGAAAGAGCTCGACGCCGTTACCGAGCAGCTGGCGCTTACGTCTGAAGAACAGAAAAGGTGGCATCTGTTCGGCTATACCGACCAGATGGGCCTGGCCATGGCCGCCACCGACGCCATCGTCAGCCGGGCGGGCGCGACCTCGCTCGCGGAGATCTCGGCGCGCCATATACCGGCCCTGCTCGTGCCGTTCCCCTTCGCCACCGAAGATCACCAGACGATGAACGCCCGGGCGTGCGTCGAGGCGGGGGCCGCGTTCCTCGTCGCCGACGCCGATGTCGAGGGCGAGCAGTTCACCGAGTACCTGCGAACGCTCATCGAGGATGCGTCGGTGCGCGAGTCGATGGCGCATGCGGCGGCAGCACAGAAAACGCGTGACGCGGCCGGGCTGCTCGCAGATGTAGTCATTGCGGCAGCGGGCCGGCAGACGGCGGTTTGAGGTACACTGAAACGGTTTGACGCGTGCGCGCTGGCGTACGCCTTATCCGCCGGCATCGGTTGCCGGCGTGCGGTATCGAAGAGGTCCAGGGGGCTTGCAATATGACGGAAGAGCGCATCAAGAAGGTGCATTTCATCGGCGTCGGCGGAGTCGGCATGAGCGGCATCGCGCGCGTCGCGTTCGATCAGGGCATGGAGGTTTCCGGTTCCGACATCAAGGATAGCCGCTATACCAAGCAGCTGCGCGAGGCGGGCATCACCGTCCATATCGGTCAAGATGCCGCCAATATCCCCGAGGGCAACCCCGTTATCGTCGTGTCCACCGCCATTCTCGAAAACAATCCCGAGCTTATCGAGGCCAAGCGTCGCGGGCTTGAAATCTGGCATCGCGCCAAAATGCTCGCGCATCTCGGCATCGGGCTCGACACGCTCGCGGTCGCCGGCACGCATGGCAAGACCACCACGTCTTCCATGCTCGCAAGCGTCCTTGACGGCATCGGCGAGGACCCGACGTTTCTGATCGGCGGAATCGTGCGCGCCTACGGCACGAACGCGCATTCCGGCACCGGCAGCTACTACGTGGTCGAGGCCGACGAGTCTGACAAGTCCTTCACGTACCTCTCGCCGAAGGCGGTGCTCATCACCAACATCGAGGCGGACCATCTCGACCATTACAAAGACCTCGCTGAAATCTACGACAAGTTCGCGGACTTCATGGCCCTCGTCCCCGAGGACGGCTCGATCGTCGCCTGCGGCGAGGACGCCAAGCTTGCCGAGCTTGCCCGCAACGCGGGAAGGCGCCTGGTCACCTACGGCTTCGGCGATGAGTTCGACGTGCGCATCGTCTCCTTCGCGCCGCATGGCGTGGGAAGCCGCTTTTCCGTGCAGCTGCCCGACGGGCGCACCATCGAAGCCGGCGTGAAGCAGAACCCGGGCCGCCATAACGTCCTCAACGCGACGGGCGTCATCGCGCTTCTGTGGTCGCTGGGCTACGACCCCCAGAAGGTGGCCGACGTGCTCGCCGAGTTCGCCGGCGTGCGCCGCAGGTTCGACCTGGTCGGCGAGGTTGATGGCGTTACCGTCGTCGACGATTACGC
>CAVBAM010000283.1:0-2720 GCA_963593315.1 Candidatus Methanomethylophilaceae archaeon
CTTTACACCTCGAGGTTCTTGAACGCCTCGGGCACCTCTTTGTAGCCCTTAGACTTCACTGCCCCGATAATCAGGCCGATGACCAGCCACGACCCGCCGACGATATAGGTCGGCACGTCAAAGCCCGTGAACACGTACAGCAGGATGAACACGCCGAGGAACGGGCACACCACGTACTTCACAATGTCGCCGATGCCGCTTCGCCTCTTCTCCTTCAGGAAGAAGAACACGAACACGGCAATGTTAAGCAGCACGAACGAGGACAGCGCACCGAAGTTGACGAAGCGGGAAAGCGTCGCCATGTCCAAAAACGCCGGCAGCAAAAGCGACAGGCAGCCGATGGCGACGGCGGCGAACCACGGCGTCTGGAACTTCGGGTGCACCTTGCCGAACACGCGCGGGATCACGCCGTCGCGGCCCATGGAATACAGCAGGCGCGCCGACGCGGTCTGGGCGTTCATGATGTTCGCGATACCCACGGCCACGATGTTCACGACCAAAAGCACCTTGTAGAAGATGGGGCCGCCGCAGGCCAGAGCCGCGTCGAAGAAGGCCATTTCGGGATCGATGCTGGTCCAGTCGGGCTGGATGAGCGCAGCCACGTAGGTTTGCGCGACGAACACGACGACCATGATGCACAGCGCAATGAGAATGCCCTTGCCGATAGTCTTCTCAGGCTGCTCGGTTTCCTCGGCCAGGGTGGACATGCCGTCAAAGCCGAGGAACGACAGGCATGCGATGGAGCACGCCGTGGCGATGAAGTGCAGGTCAACCTTGCCGGGCTGGTAGATGGGGTCCAGATTCAGCTCGCCGGCGCCGCCACCACCGAGCACGAAGGAAGTGCCCAGGGCGATGAAGGCGATGACCGCCAGGATTTCGACGACGAAGATGACCCAGTCGACGCCCTTCTGCATGGTGATGCCGCGGATGTTCACGAACGTGTTGAACGCCACGAACACGACGACCCACAAATACCACGGGCTTCCCGGAACGAGTGCGACGCCCCAATTTGCGACCATGACCAGCAACAACGAGGGGATGAAGACGTAGTCCAGCAGAATCAACCAGCCGGCTATGAAGCCGACATGCGGATTGATGCCGCGCTGCACGTACGAATAGACGGAGCCTGCGATGGGAAACCGTTTCGACATGTGCATGTAGCCCATGGCCGTGAAGCTGATGGCCACGAAGCCGACGATGTACACGAGCGGCGTCATGCCGCCCGACTGCTGCTGCACCTCGCCGTAAATCGACTGCGGCGCGATGATGACCATGAACAGCACGCCGTAAAGGATGACGTCCTTCAGCGTAAGTCCGCGGCGCAGTTCCTGCTTATAGCCGAACTGCTCGATGTTGTCCCCGGCTTTGGGTTTCGCCGGGGCATTCTGCGTTGCCATTCCCAACCTTTCTCTTGTTTTGCGGGCAGAAGGCATTGCACAGAGCCGGAGGCGCGGCCCGGCTCTAGGCAATGGAAGCACTCTAGCACGTTGGAGTGACGCTTGGAGCCGGCGCAAGGAAACGCCTGCCGATTTTTGCGGTCGGCAGGCGTTTGAGAACGGTGGTTGGCGTTTACCTGGGAAAACTATGGGTGGCGTGCGTGAGAATCCTCACCTGCTGGGCGCCCCCTTAAGGCTGGGGAATCAGCACCGGGAACTGCGGCAGCTTCGGCGTGCCAATACGCAGAGACACGTCCACCTCGCACGGCTCGCAGCCCTGGTTCACCTCGACGTCGCTTTGCACGGACATGTACATGTAGATCTCCTCGGCGTCCCACCCGGTCACGCGCATGAGCAGGCGTTGCAGCTCCTTCGCACCGTTCATCAGGGCTTCCGTGTAATGCGGCGCGCAGCAGTTCACATACCACTTGCCGGCAGGGCCGAATGTTTCCAGCACGGGCCAGTTCAGCTCGAAGTCCTTCACCAGCTGCACGCGGCACGTGATTTCGGCGGGAATCTCGATGCCGGTTCCGCACAGCTCGGCATCGCCCATGGTGGCGTGCACGTCGCCCATTTGCAGCAGGGCGCCGGGGACGCGCACCGGGAAGTAGAGGCGCGTGCCCTTGGTGATCTTCTTGTTGTCCATGTTGCCGCCGTGGCTGCCCACGAAGCCGTCGATGACGTCGGGGCCGGAAGGCGCGGTGCCAATAACGCCGATCATCGGATCGATCGGGAAGCTGACCTGGTTGAACGTCGCCATTCCGTCCTTGATGGGGATTTTCTTGGTGCGATAGCCCGTCGTTTCGTACAGCGGGCCGCAATGGTCGTCGGTAGCGATGGTGCCCTCGTCGGCCACTTCGATGTCGAAGATGTCGACCACCAGCACGTCGCCCGGCTCGGCTCCGTTAATGTAGACGGGGCCGGCAGCGGGGTTGGCGAACCCGTAGGAATAATCCAGGTCGGCCATGGTGACGCTTTCGTCGGGGATGCGATTGCTGAAGCAGTCGAGCGTCTTGAACAGAAGCGTCTCGCCCGGCTCGGCCGTGGCGCACGGCGGGTTGTCCTTCGAGAACACGGTAACTTGATCGGTGATGACCTGCATGGGCTCCCCCTCTTTTCGTGATAACGGACGCGGTTGCCGCCCTTGCGAGCGATTGTACGCCAAGGCGAGGGTGAGGCAAGTGTGGGGGGCGCGAGTTGCCTTCGCCCACACCGCCCGCCCTCGTCCGCCTGAATTGTGGCGGTTTTATGACCGAAAAGGTTTTACTTGCCTATCGGCGATTC
>CAVBAM010000284.1:0-2675 GCA_963593315.1 Candidatus Methanomethylophilaceae archaeon
GTCCACGCCTAGCGCTCCCGGCGCTCGTCGAAGGTACCCACCAGCGCGCGGGCGAAATCGTGCGCGTCGAAGTCCTTCAGGTCCTCCATGCCCTCGCCCACACCGATCTTGATGATGGGCAGCTCAAGCTCGTGGCTAACCGCCAGTGCGATGCCGCCCTTGGCCGTGCCGTCGAGCTTGGTGACGATGAGCGCGTCCAAGTCGAGCTCGCGATTGAACTCGCGCGCCTGCTGCAGGCCGTTCTGCCCGGTGGTCGCATCGATGACGAGCACCGTGTACACCGGCATACCCGAGCGCTTGCGCACCACGTTGACCACCTTCGTGAGCTCGCGCATCAAGTCGGCCGAAGTGTGCAGGCGCCCTGCCGTGTCGATGAGCACCAAGTCCGACCCCGCCTGCTCGGCGCGCTCGAGAGTGTCGAAGCACACGCTCGCCGGGTCGGCGCCGCGTTCGCGCGTGACCATTTCCACGTCCGCACGGCGCGCCCATACCTCAAGCTGCTCGATAGCCGCGGCGCGGAACGTGTCGGCGCTGCCCAAAATGACGTTGCGCCCGGCGTCGTGCGCCTCCTTGGCGAGCTTGCCCACCGTGGTGGTTTTCCCCGTGCCGTTGATGCCGACGAACAGCACGCACGCGGGCTCGCCGCCCAAAATATCCTCGCCGCCCTCATAAAACGTCGCGGCGATTTGATCGTTGAGCGCGTCGAGCACGGCATAGGCGTCCGGCAGCGCCTTGCGCGTGGCCATCTCGCGCAGGTTCTCCACGATGTCGTCGGCAGCCGCGCCGCCGATGTCGGCCAGAATGAGCGTCTCTTCCAAGCCGTCCCAGAACTCTTCGTCGAGGTCGGGACCGCGGTCGAGGAGGATGTTCATCTCCTCCTTGAACTTGTCGCGCGAACGGGCCAGGCCTTCGCTGATGCGGTCGAAAAATCCCATCGGTACCTCCCTTACTCTGCGTAGCGCAGCGCGTTGTCGAGTTTCTGGCTGATGACGCGCGTGACGCCGTCGGCTTGCATGCTGACGCCGAACAGCACGTCGGACATTTCCATGGTGCGGCGCTGATGCGTGACCATGATAAGTTGCGTGTCGTCGCGGATGGACTGCAAATACGACAACAGGCGCCGCAGATTGCTGTCGTCGAGCGCGGCCTCCACCTCGTCGAGGATGTAGAACGGCGCGCTGCGGATGCGGTATACCGCGAACAGGAGCGCCAGCGCCGTGAGCGACTTCTCGCCGCCGGACATCAGCATCATCTTCGTGATGCGCTTGCCGCGCGGCTGCGCGTTCACTTCCACGCCGGTGTTCTCCACGTCGTCGGGGTCGGTCAGGATAAGCTCGGCCGAACCGCCCGGGAACAACGTGGCGAAAATGGTGCGGAAATTCTCGTCCACCTGGGCGAACGTCTTCTCGAAATCATCTTTCATGCGCGCGTCGATCACGCGGACGATCTTCGAGAGCGACCTGCGCGCCCCGTCGAGGTCGGCCAGCTGCGAGGCCAGGTAGTCGTAACGGCCCTTGAGCTGCTCGTATTCCGCCGCGGCGTCCGGGTTGATGGCGCCCATGTTCGCTATGCGGCGCTTGAGCTTGAACGCGTCGTCCTCGGCCTTCGCGCGGTCTTCGAGCGCGGGAAGTTCTAGCGCATGGTCGAGCGGGCAGGACAGGTCGCCCACGATGACGTTGACCGCGGTGTCGACCTGCACTTCCAGCCGGCCCTTCTCCACGCGGGCGGCCGAAAGGGCGGCGTTGACGCCGTCGTAGGCGTCATGGGCGCCGCGGGCGGCCTCGCGCGCGGCGTTGACCTGCGCATGCAGGCCGTCGGAGGACGACTGCGCCGCGAGCGTGCGCTCCTCGAGCTGACGAGTGCGCCGACGGGCCGAAGCCGTCAACTCCTCGAACAGCGCCAACAGCGGCTCGACGCGCTGCTGGGCCACCAGCTTGCGGGCAAGCTGGCCCGCCAGCTGCTTCTCGGAGGCGTCCACCGTCTCGACGTCGCGCGAACGCGCCGTCACGATGCGCGACGCGTAGCTCACGCGCTCCCGCAGCGTCGCGGCGGAAAGCTTCGCCTCGGACAGCGCGTCGCGCAGCTGGGCCGCTTCCTTGCGCAGCGGCACCACCGCGTCCTGCAACTCCTCGATGCGCGCGGCACGGCGGGTGGCGGCTTGGCTCAGCTCGTCGAGCTTGGCCTGGAGCGACTCGACATTAGGACGCGCTTTGGCCACGGTGTCCGCAGCCTGCGCGCGCTGACGTTCCATATCGGCGAAATCGCGGCGCGCGGTGCCCAGCGCATCGGCGCCGCGGCGCGCCTCGGCCTGCGCCGCCTGCTCGGCACCCTTGGCTTGGGCAAGCTGCTCGGAGAGCTTTAGGGACTCCGCCTGCGCCGCGCGAAGCGACTCTTCGGCCTGCTGCTCGCTGTCCTGGGCTGCGGCGAACGCTGCCTCAAGCCCCTCGCGGGACGTGCGCAGCTCGTCAAGTTGACGGGCGCGCGCGAGCACGCCGGAGTGCGCATCGCCGCCGCCGACGGTGATCTTCCCGGAGGGCCACACGATGTCGCCCCCGCGCGTGACGAAGCGCGCGCCAGCCCCGTCTCCCGCCTGCGCATCGAGGGCCGCGTCGAGTGATTCGCACACCACCACGTCACCGAGCAGGCACGCCACGGCGCCCGCCGCGTTTTCTGGA
>CAVBAM010000285.1:0-2666 GCA_963593315.1 Candidatus Methanomethylophilaceae archaeon
GATAGAAGCTGGCCAAGTCGTAGGGGATAAGCCTTTGCAAGGAACGGAGGACGCCCGTGCGCATCGTCGTGCAGTCGTTCGCTTCCCCCATCATGAGGATGAAGTTGCTGATAACGAGCCAGTCTCGTTCCGATAGCTGCATGGCATACCTCTTTCGTCCACTGGAAATGATTCAGCCGGCTAATTTCAACCCGCGATTTCGGCGGGTATGTTTAATGCGTTGGCCCGCATACAGGCGGCTGCAGCGAAGTTCGCTGCCGTTGCCGTCATTTTGGCACATTGCCCACTTTCTCGGCAATGGGAATGGGCGCCGGTGCGGTTGTTTTAACAATCGCGCTCGGTTACGTTGCGAAGGAGGTTGCTTTATGGAGTACGACCTTATCGTAAAGAACGCGACCATTGTAACCATGGATAGCTCGCTCAGGCGTTTTTCCGGTTGGGTCGGAGTGAATCGCCAGGTGATTACCGCGGTCGAAGAAGGGGATTGCCAGGCGAGCGGCAAGTGCGTGGTGGATGCTTGCGGCGCAACGCTTTTGCCTGGCTTGACGGACTGCCATTTGCATGTCGTTCAAGCTGGCATGAATTATTGCGAGCCCCAGTTGGGTGAGTGCACCTGCATCCAGGATGTTCTCGACATTATTGGAGAGGCGTGCGAAAACGAGCCTGGGGGAGGCTGGGTATTCGGATTCGGGCTGCTTATAGACCGGCTTGCCGAAAAGCGTTATCCGACCAAGTACGAGCTCGACAGCGTTTCCCATGGGCATAAGGTCGCCGTCTGCTCGGCCACCCTACATGGGTATGCGTTGAACTCGTGGGGCGTGGAGGTTGTCTCCATTCCCGACGACACGCCCGGCGTTGCCATGAAAGATGGCGTCCAGCTGGGGTATTACACCTCCGACGAATCGTCGCTGCGGGTTTCCTCCGAAATGTACGGGGACCTGTCGGACGCGGAGATCTTGAAGTACCTGAACGTTACCGTGAACGAGGGCTTGAAAAAAGGTGCGACGACGCTGCATACGCTGTGCGGCGAAACGGTGAAAAACGATCGCGACTTCAAGGTTCTGTTCGACCATCAGGATGAACTGGGTGCCGATACCGTTATTTGGTATCAAAACTGGAATCCCGACGACGCGAAGCGCTATGGCCTGAAGCGCGTGGGCGGTTGCCTGACGCTTGATGGCGTCACGTTCGAGCACACGCAGGCGAACTATAAGCCGTTTGTCACCGCCCCGCATTTGCGCGGAGTTCTCTATCACACCGACGACGAGGTCTACAACTTCATCTCCCGAGCATGGGAGCTTGATATGCAGACGACCATGCACTGCGTGGGAGAGCGTGCGGTCGACCAGCTTCTGTATGCCTACCTGCGCGTGATCGGCGAGCAGGGGCCGAAAGACCTTCGTCCCCGCATCGAGCACTTCTGCCAGAGTACCGACGAGCAGATCGCCATGGCGAAGGAGCTGGGCGTGACCCTCTCGATGCAGCCGAGCTTCAGTTATTACTGGCATGACGGTTTCGTTGCGGTGCTTGGCGAGGAGCGTACGGGAGGAACGGAGGCTTACGGCAAGGTGGTTCGTGCGGGAGTGACCCTCCTGGGCGGGTCGGATTGCCCGGTTACCCCGATAGACCCGCTTCTGGGTATTGCGACGCTGGTTCGCGGCCCCGACGAGCGCCGGCATATTTCGGTTGACGATGCGCTGCGCGCGTATACGACGAATCCCGCCTGGTCCACGAAAACGGACGACGTCAAGGGCTCGATCGAGGTCGGCAAGGTCGCCGACCTGGTGCTGATCGATAAAAACCCCTATGAGTATGCGGACAGCGATGAACTGTTCGATATGCGCGTGCTGAAAACCATTCGCCACGGCGTCATCGCCTACGAAGCATAGCCGGAAGCCGAATAACGGCGCGGCATATTGCCGACCGATCGGCGATTCGGGAAATTCCAAACCATTTTCATCTTCAGACGAAAATCTGTAGGTGAGATGAGAAACATCCAATGTCTAAGGAGGACGAATTATGGCAGTGAAGGACTACATCGACACCAACGACTTCACCAAGGAAGAGCTGCTCGACATGATCGAACTGGCCAGCTCCATGAAGGCCATGATCAAGAAGGGCGGCCGCTATCCTCAGATTTTGAAAAACAAAACGCTCGGCATGATCTTCCAGCAGGTTTCCACTCGCACCCGCATCTCCTTCGAGACGGCCATGACCGACCTGGGCGGCCATGCGCAGTTCTACGGCCCGGGCACCATCCAGCTGGGCGGGCACGAGTCCATCGCCGACTCCGGCCGCGTCATGGGCAGCCTCGTGGACATCCTTATGGCTCGTGTTGACCGCCACAAGGACGTCGCCGACCTCGCCAAGTACGCTGCTTGCCCCGTCATCAACGGCATGTCCGAGTACAATCATCCCACCCAGGAGCTCGGCGACCTGCTCACGATGATGGAGAACCTGCCCGAGGGCAAGAAAATCGAGGATTGCAAGGTCGCCTTCATCGGCGATGCCACGCAGGTGTGCGTGTCGCTGATGTTCATCGCCTCCAAGATGGGCATGGACTTCGTGCAGTTCGGCCCGAAGGGCCATCAGATCACCGATGGCGGCCTGCAGGTTGACACCGATATCGACCTTTTGGCGATCGGCCAGGAGAACTGCAAGGTTTC
>CAVBAM010000286.1:0-2659 GCA_963593315.1 Candidatus Methanomethylophilaceae archaeon
ACATCGACTACACCGCCAGCACGAAGGGCTTGCCTTCTATGGTGGTCACGGGAAGGCGCACGCCGTAGACTTCCTCGAGCAGCTCGGTCGTGACGATATCGTCGGGCGCGCCCTGCGCCACGATGCGCCCGCCGGCCAGCGCCACCAAATTGTCGCTATAGCGCAACGCCTGGTTCACGTCGTGCAGCACCATGACGATAGTCATGCCGAACTCGCTGTTCAAACGCTTTACCAGGTGCAATATGTCCAACTGATAGCGAATGTCCAGATACGTGGTGGGCTCATCGAGCAGCAGCACATCCGACCCCTGCGCCAGGGCCATCGCAATCCACACGCGCTGCGCCTGACCGCCGGAAAGCGCCGATACCGGGCGGCGGGCATGCTCGGTCAGCCCCGTCACCTCGAGCGCCCAGGCGATCATGCGCTCGTCCTCGTCGGTGCTCGCCGCGCTCCCCATACCGTGATACGGGAAGCGGCCGTAACCCACCAGCTTCTCCACCGCCAGATCACCCGGCGCGGAGTTCTTCTGATGCACGATGGCGACCAAGCGAGCGAAATCGCGCAAACGCAGCGCGCTCACATCGCCGCCGCGTAGATGCACGCTGCCTCCGGCGGGCTTGAGGTTTTTCGTCAGCAAATTGAACAGCGTCGACTTACCCGACCCATTCGCCCCAATAAGCGTGGTGACTTGGCCTTCGGGAATGGTCGCGTCAAGACCGTCGAAGATGGGCACGCGCCCATGGTCGTATGCGAACCTCAGCCCGCTGATGGTGAAAACATTGCCCGCCGCGTTCGCCATCTGGCTCTCCGCGTTATTCGCCATAGGTACCACGCGCCTTTCGAAGCAGCAGGATGAACGCCGGGCCGCCCACCACCGACATGATGATCGCCGCGCTGATCTCGTACGGAGCCGCAATGGTTCGGCCAATGGTGTCGGCCAAAAGCAAGCTGAGGGCTCCTAGCAGCATAGTGTAGGGAATCAGCCACTTATGCGACGTGCCGACCAGCAAGCGCGCGATGTGCGGCACGACAAGGCCGAGGAAACTGATAGGGCCGATGACAGCCGTCGAAATGGATGCCAGCAACACGGCGACGGCGCTTACGAAAATACGGTTCTTGTTCACATCCAAGCCCAAGCTGCGTGCCGTTTTGTCCTCGAGCGAAAGCAGGTCGCAACGCTTCGTCACCGCAAGCGCCGCAACAAGGCCCACGACGGCATACCCCGTCAGCGTCTGCAAGTCGCTCCACGTCTTCATGGTGATGTTCGCGTCGACGATGCTCGTCACGCCGGACAGCGCGCCTCCCGTGCCCGAGCTCAGCGCGCTGGAAATGCCTGAAAACATGGCGCTGACCGCCACGCCCACCAGAATAACGCGCAGCGGAGAGAGCCCGCCACGCCATGACAAGCTATACACCAGGCCGAACGCAACCAAGCCGCCCGCGAACGCAAGCAGGGGCGTGAAGTAATACAGCGCAGGGACGAACGCCGTGACCAGCACGGCCGCCAAACTGGCGCCACTGGACACGCCGATGATTCCGGGGTCGGCCAGAGGATTGCGGATGACCGCCTGCAAAAGCGTGCCGGAAACCGCCAGCGCCGCGCCACCGACCATGGCGATGAAGATGCGCGGGAGACGCAGGTCGTAGATGATGGCGACCGTGTCGTCATATTCGACGAGCAGACCGCGAATCAGCTGCTCGGGCGTCACCTGCAAGCTGCCGGTGTTCACGGCGAAGAAGAACAGCGCGACCAACGCCGCGGCCGTCACCAAAAACGCCGCTATCTTCCTTCCTGTACCTACCATATGGTTAGCCTTTCTAGCTATAGAGCATGGGCTGCAAGGTTTGCAGGGCATCGGGGTAGTTGAACGTTGCGCTCATGCCGAATTGCTCGTAGGGCAGATCGTGCACGCGCCCTTCCTGCACCGCGCGAAAGTGCTTCCACACGTCGTTCGTGGCAAATTCATCGGCGAACATCTGCATCACCTGATCGGGAAGCGCATGCGCCGTTCGCAAGATGATGTCGGGGTCGCGCGCTTGCATATCCTCGGTGTTGACGTTCATGAACTCCTGGTCGGAGCCGGCGTACACGTTCCGCCCGCCCGCAAGCGCAACCAAGCTGCCCGCATAGCTGTTCTCGGTTGCCACGATGTAGCTGCCCGGCAGCCCCATAAGCACCAGCACGCTCGGCTGCGGCTTGCCTTGAATGCTCGTACGGAAATCAGCCATGAACGCGTCGTATTCCGCCACCAGCGCCTGCGCCTGATCCCGGCGATCGAACTTCGCGCCCATGGAGGCGATGCTGGAATACATGCCCTCGACGCTGCGCAGGTCGAGGAACATGCACGCCACCGCAATACCCGCATACTTGGGGCGCAGGTCGTCGATGAGCGTGTTCGGGCTGATGACGCAGCTGGGATGCAGCGACTTGAGTACTTCAAGGTCGGGCGACATGGGGCTTCCCACCTGCGGCAGCTCCGCGTAACGTTGCGGCAGGTCGCGCGATGTGCTGCATACGCCCACCAGGTCGAGGTCAAGCTTATCGCAGATGCTGGCCACCGCCGGCGAGGTTGCCACCAAACGTTGCTGCTCGGTTCCGTCGGCGTTGCGATACGGATGCTGGTCCACGCAGCCCGCCAACGGGAAAGCTGCCGCCGAC
>CAVBAM010000287.1:0-2659 GCA_963593315.1 Candidatus Methanomethylophilaceae archaeon
GATTCCCGGTCGGCCCCGACCTGGCGCCGTCCTCGATTCCCGGTCGGCGCTCGTTCGGCCCGGCCTTGATTCCGGCTGGCGCTGATTCGCCTCGGGGGTGTCGGGAAACCTGTCTCCCGCCTGCGGACCCCCTCCCCGCAGGTGGCCCCGCAAGGCCCCCGCTCGCAAGAGCGGGGGCCTTTTCGCGTTACGGGACGGGGTAAACGCTTCCCCCAGGTTTTCCGCGGGCGACAAAGGGGCGCACCGAACGTCGCCTCCCCCAGATTCTTGTAGGCGCGTTCGCAAGAGCGCGCACTCCGGCGAAGCCGGAGCATTGGGATGGAATAGCCTGGCGACAAAGGGGCGCACCGAACGTCGCCTCCCCCAGATTCTTGTAGGCGCGTTCGCAAGAGCGCGCACTCCGGCGAAGCCGGAGCATTGGGATGGAATAGCCTGGCGACAAAGGAACGCGCCAAAGCCGCCTTTCCGTGTGGCGGGTTAAGTTTTGAAGTAATGGCTGGTTCTGCAGTGTTTTCCTTACATTTGCCCGCTACACTAAAGGGATGAACCCCTTGCGTTAAGGAGGCGCTTCCCATGCATCAAGACCTGCATTCTTCGGTATCCCATTCGTCGAAATCCCATCGCGAAGTCGTGCCCGTGCGTTCCCGCTTGCTACGCGGCGTCGTGGCCGCGAGTCTTGCGGCGTCCATGACCGTATCGGTGCCGCTTTCCGCGTCCGCCGACGAGCAGGCCGGCTCCGGCCTTGACGCTGCCACGGCCGCGGTCGTCCAGTCGTGGAGCGATGCACTTTCCGCTTCGGAATCCGCCGATTACGCGCCCTACGCATCGACGACCGACGCCGACGGCGCAACGCTTGCCGCCGAGAGCACCAAAACCTTCCCGTCAAGCTACGACCTGCGCGACCCGAACGGCGACGGCGACACGTCCGACAGCGTCGTCACGCCCGTGAAGCTGCAAAGCCCCATGAACCTCTGCTGGGACTTCGCGGCAACCGCCGCTTCCGAGACGAGCATCCTCTCCGAGCTCGGCACGACCTACGCCGAGACGGGGCTCGACCTGTCCGAGCGCTACCTGGGCTGGTTCGCGTATTCCCAAGTTCCCGAATCGTATGCCGGCAGCGCGCAGGCGGGCGAAGGGTTCGACTCGAGCACCATCAACGATAAGTCGCTCATCATGGAACGCGGCGGGTACGAGCACTACGCCACCACGCTGTTCTCGGCGGGCGTCGGGCCGGTTTCCGAAAGCGTCGCCCCCTACCGCAACGACGAGGGCTACATGACGTGCTCTATCATCAATCCCGAAGGCAAGGCGGAGGAGAAGGAGCGCGACCTTACGCAGGATGAAGTTGCGGCGCTTCGCCTTCAGGGCTACACGGTGACCCCGCTCCACTACTCGCCGCGGATCTTCGTGGAGGGGCAAGGTTACAAGAGCCTCACCTGGAGTCTCGACGACAACATCTACGGGCAATCCGAGTACACGCTCGAGGAAAGCTATATCCTTCCCGAACTCTGCCAATTCAACGATCGCGGCTATTACAAGGGGATCAACCAGGAAGGCGTTGATGCGGTTAAAACCCAGCTTATGGCCGGGCGCGCGGTCTCGACGTCGT
Source organism: Candidatus Methanomethylophilaceae archaeon (assembly GCA_963593315.1). Classification (GTDB taxonomy): domain Bacteria; phylum Actinomycetota; class Coriobacteriia; order Coriobacteriales; family Eggerthellaceae; genus Senegalimassilia. Next base: position 1,610 of record CAVBAM010000287.1, read on the forward strand.
CGTACATGGACCCGACCTCTCCCGGCACCGGCACACCGAAATGGATCAATTTCGACACATGGGCCCAGTACGCGACCACGAGCAACAAAAATGGCGGGCTTCTGCACGCATATACCATCGTGGGCTGGGACGACAACTACTCGAAGGATAACTTTCTGAGCTCCCAGCAGCCCGAGGGCAACGGCGCATGGCTCGTGAAGAACAGCTGGGGCGCCTCGAACAACGAGTTCCCCAACCAGGGCAACTGGGGCATCACCGACAAGGACGGCAACAACACCGGCTACTTCTGGGTTTCCTACTACGATGAGACCTTCCAGGAGCTGGAGGCCTTCAACTACGATGTGAATTCCGAGACGTCCGCCGAGAAGTACGACATCGACCAGTACAACTACATGATGGGCTCGGATAGCACCCTAACGAACTCCTCGACCAAGGAGCTGAAGTGCGCGAACGAGTTCACGGCCGAAGACGACCGCGTGCTGAGCGCCGTGACGTGCGAAACGGCCAAGCCGAACACCGACGTCACGTACCAGGTGTATCTGCTGGATAGCGAAGATGCGGAGCCGACCGACGGCGAACTGGTGCTGACAAAGAGCGCGAGCTATGAATACGGCGGCTATCACCGCTTGATGCTGGATGGGGCCGACCAGATAGCCATGCGCTCCGGCCAGCGATACTCGGTGGTGGTGACGCAGAAATGCGCAACCGACGGTAAGTATTACCAAACGGCATCGCGAACGGACAACAAGAACTACGAGCATATCGGCGGCAAGTTCGTGGCGAAGGTGAACGAGGGCGAAAGCTGGGTCTCCTACGACGGCGGCTGGTTCGACTGGAAGCCCATCTCCGAGATGACGACGTTCGACACCGACTACGTGGTGGACAACTTCCCGATCAAGGGCTTGTCGCAGGAGCGCAGCTGGGCTTCCGTCGACGAGCTGGATTCGCTCTCGGAGGCCATCGCGTCGGCGAAGGCGAAGCTGGCGGCGGCCGCGGTGAGCGCCGACGGGGCCGACGTGTACACCTGCGACACGTGGATGACGCAGGCCG
>CAVBAM010000288.1:0-2654 GCA_963593315.1 Candidatus Methanomethylophilaceae archaeon
AGCCGCGCCGGGAAGGGCGCGAGGAAAGGAGCCTTATGGCTACGTGGGGTCTTACCCGAAAGCAGATCGTTATGCTGGCGGTACTGGTGTTCGGCACCTTCGTCACCGTGCTGAACCAGACGGTCGTGTCTCCGGCGCTGCCGTCCATCATGGCGGAAATGAGCGTCGACGCGGCCACCGCCCAGTGGCTCACCACCGGCTTCACGCTGGTCAACGCCATCATGGTGCCCGTCACCGCGTTCCTAACCGACCGCTTCACCACCCGGCGCCTGTTCTTGGCGTCCATGATCCTGTTCACATGCGGCACCGCGCTTGCCGCCTGGGGCCCGAACTTCCCCGTGCTGCTTGCCGGGCGCTTGGTGCAGGCCGGCGGCGCGGGCATCCTCATGCCGCTGGTGATGACCGTGCTCATGTGGACGTTCCCGGTTGACCGGCGCGGCACGGCCATGGGCGTGTTCGGCATCGTCATCGCGTTCGCCCCGGCCGTCGGTCCCACCGTCGCCGGCATCATCATCGACCAGGCGAACTGGCACATCATGTTCTGGATCATCGCCGCGCTGTGCGCCGTGGTCATCATCTTCGCCGGCGCGGTGCTTGAACGCGGCGGGGAAACGAACAAGGACGTCACGCTCGACGTCGCCTCGGTCATCCTGTCCACACTGGGCTTCGGCGGCCTGCTCTACGGGCTTTCCGCCATCGGTAGCTACGGCATCACGGCCGACTCCGTTGCCGGCGTAGTCGTCGGCGCCGTGGCGCTCGTGTTCTTCTTCCGTCGCCAGCTGCGCATGGAACAGCCCATGCTGCAGGTACGCGTGCTTTCCAACCGCAAGTTCCTCATTGCCACCATCATCGTCATGCTGGTGCAGGGTGCGCTTTTGGCCGGCGGCATCCTCATCCCCATCATGCTGCAGTCCTACATGGGCATGTCGGCCACTACCTCGGGCATCGTGCTTCTTCCCGGCGCCATCGTCATGGGCGCCATGGGCCCCATCGCCGGCAGGCTCTTCGACAAGCATGGCCCGCGCGTGCTGGCCGTCACCGGCACCGGCATCCTGGCGCTGACCACCGCGACGTTCATCTTCATGGGCCCGGGCACGGGGCTTGTCACCCTCACCGTCATCTACACGGTGCGTCTGTTCAGCCTGTCGCTGGTGAACATGCCCATCTCAACCTGGGGCATGAACGCGCTGCCCGACAAGCTGGTCAACCACGGCACCAGCGTGCAGAACACGTTCCGCCAGGTGGCGGGCTCGCTTGGCACCGCCATCATCGTCTCGACGTCCACGGCGGCCTCCAACGCCGTCGCCGGCTCGACCGACGCCACCTCCGCCGGCGTGTTCGGCATCCATATGGCGTTCGTGGTAGCCACGGCGCTGTGCGTGATCGGCTTTGCACTGACCGTGGCGCTGGTGCGCAACAAGCCCGGTGACGAAGCGGCCGCCGACGAGGGCGACGCGCACAAGAGCGTGCTCGAGCAAATCATGAAGCGTGACGTGTTCACGCTACCCGAAACCGCGACCGTCGCCGAGGCCATGCAGCTGCTGGTGGACAACCATATCAGCGCCGCCCCGCTCGTGGACGAGGCCGGCAAGCCGACCGGCTTCATTTCCGACGGCGACATCATGCGCTACCTGTCCAAGCGCGGCCAGATGATCATGGACCCGGTGGTGATGATCGTGCAGACGGTGGACGCCTACGCCGACCACGCGGGCTTCGCGCAGAAGCTGGAGAAGCTCATGGGCATGCGCGCCTCCGATATCGGCGCGAAGGGCATCATCGGCGTGAGCATCCACGCCGACCTGCCCGAAGTATGCCGCGTGCTGGGCGAGAACCACCTGAAGAAGGTGCCCGTGCTCGATAACGGCGTGATCGTCGGCGTCATCAACCGCAGCGACATCACCCACTTCAGCATGGAGAAATACCTGGCCGAACGCGCATAGGGAGCGCACGGGGCCGCAGATGCCCTCCGACGCGCGCGACAGCGCTACATACGCTTGCAGCTAATCGAGCCGCCCAGGATTCCTGGGCGGCTCGTTCTATTTTCCAAAGCCCATAATCTCAAACGCTCACTACGAAAACCAGCCCGCTTATTACCTTAAACAAGGCATTGAGCAGGAGATACCTCTCCTATCGTAGGTAGGAGAGGTTGACGGTACCGTCAACCAAAAAACACAACTTGTGAGAATGCTGCATCATGGGGCCACAAACCTCAGTCCAGCAGAAAGAAGGCGCCGTGAACTGCAAGGTAGGGAATCAGTGCTCACTCAGAAGCAGCGACTTTTTCAGCGAAAGCGAACATCTCCAAATCTGGGACTTATCTCAAGAGGATTTTCCATTTCAAAGACGTCAGACCGGGAATTAATTAGGAGGCGACTAGCTTAATGATCTGGGCCAAGAAGTTCCAAAACCAGAGGCAATTTATGAAGCCGAACAACGGGAAGGAAGAGACATATGGGAGCAAAGCATAGACCCATCTTATCCAAGGCATTCGCAGGCTGCGGATGGGCATTATTAGCCCTGATCATCTCAGTCGTACTCACGCTGATAGGCTCGCCAGCGACAGCAAGCAAGGCGTATGCGGAAAACGAAAACGAGCTATCCCTATCGCAAAATCCACCAACACGTCTCAGCACCGAGACGCTCGTCAGCCCCGC
>CAVBAM010000289.1:0-2640 GCA_963593315.1 Candidatus Methanomethylophilaceae archaeon
CCTCGCGCACAGCGCGGCGCTCATAGGGGGAAAGCGCCGGGATGTCCAGGTTCGCCGGGTCGGCGTCATCCTCGGCGGCCTTCAGGATGGCGCGCGGGTCCGTCGCGCCCTCGCGTGCGGCGTCGATTTTCGTCTGCGCCGCGGCAACGGCGGCGTCGAAGGCGTCGGCGGCGCCCAGCAGCTCCGCAGGCGCTTCGACGCTTACCTGCGACACGGCGGCAAGCTCGTCGACGATTTCGATATCAACATAGTTCATGTCAAGGCGATGCCAGGTGGGAGCGGGCATCGCGTTCGCGTTCTTCAAAACGGCGGCGCCCATTATCCGATCGCCCCTTCCATTTCCAGCTTGATGAGGTTGTTCATTTCCACGGCGTATTCCAGCGGAAGCTCCTTGGAAACCGGGTCGGCGAAGCCGTTCACGATCATCGTGCGGGCCTCTTCTTCCGAAATACCGCGGCTCATCAGGTAGAACACCTTGTCGTCGCCGATGCGGCCGATGGTGGCCTCGTGCCCGATGTCCACGTGCTTGCAGCGCACGTCCATGGCCGGGATGGTGTCCGAGCGGCTGTGGTCGTCAAGCATGAGCGACTGGCACGAAACGCTGCAGGCGGAATGCTCGGCCTTCGGCGTTGCCACCACCGAGCTGCGGAACGTGGACACGCCGCCGCCCTTGGAGATGGACTTCGTCTCGATGGACGCCGACGTCTCGGGCGCGGCGAGCACCACCTTGCAGCCGGTGTCGAGGTTCTGGCCCGTGCCGGCGAACGTGATGCCGGTGAACGTGCAGGTGGAACGGCGCCCGGCCAGGATGGACATGGGGTAGAGGTAGCCCACGTGGCTGCCGAAGCTGCCGGAGACCCACTCGATCGAGCCGCCCTCGTCGCAGGTGGAGCGCTTGGTGTTGAGGTTGTACATGTTCTTCGACCAGTTCTCGATGGTCGAGTAGCGCAGATGCGCGCGCTTGCCGACGAACAGCTCCACCGCGCCGGCGTGCAGGTTCGCCACGTTGTACTTCGGCGCGCTGCAGCCTTCGATGAAGTGCAGGTCGGCGCCGTCTTCCACGATGATGAGCGTGTGCTCGAACTGACCCGCGCCCTTGGCGTTCAGGCGGAAGTAGCTTTGTAGCGGGAAGTCGAGCTTGGTGTCCTTCGGCACGTACACGAAGCTGCCGCCCGACCAGACCGCGCCGTGCAGGGCGGCGAACTTGTGGTCGGTGGGCGGGATGAGCGTCATGAACTTCTCGCGGATAAGCGGCTCCCACTTGGGGTCGTGCAGCGCCTCCTCGATGCCGGAATAGACGATGCCCATGCGGCTGGCGGTGTCCTGCATGTTGTGATAGACCAGCTCGGAGTCGTACTGCGCGCCGACGCCGGCCAGGTAGCTGCGCTCGGCCTCGGGGATGCCCAGGCGGTCGAAGGTGTTCTTCACGTCGTCGGGCAGGCTGTCCCAGTCGCTTTTCTGGTCGGCCTTGGGCTTGACGTAGGTGACGATGTTGTCCATGTCGAGCCCGGCGATGGACGGGCCCCAGTCGGGCGTTGCCATGGAATGGTAGATTTCCAGCGACTTCAGGCGATGCTCCAGCATCCAGGCCGGCTCGTCCTTCTTTTCGGAAATCTCGCGGACGATTTCAGGCGTGAGTCCCGTTCCCAGGGCCTCGCCGGCGTCGCCGTATGAGAAGTCGTAGAGGCTGCGGTCGATGTCCGCAACCTCGGTTCGTTGCTTTGCCATGAGCGTCCCCTTAGCGCGCGTCGGCGGCGTCGGTTGCGCCCGCGGCGGCCTCGGCGGCCTGCTCGAACTGCTCGAAGCCGTTCTCGTCGATGTTGGCGATCATGGAGGCGTCGCCCTCGGCGGTCATGCGGCCGCGCACCAGCACGTGCACGCGATCCACGTCGACGTGCTCCAAGATGCGTGTGTTGTGCGTGATGATGACCATGGTGCCGTTGCAGCGGCGGCGGTAGGCGGCCATGCCGCGGGAAACCACCGATAGCGCGTCAACGTCCAGGCCCGAGTCGGTTTCGTCGAGGAAGGCCAGCTTCGGCGCCAACAGCAGCAGCTGCAGCATTTCCAGCTTCTTCTTCTCGCCGCCGGAAAAGCCCACGCCCAGCTCGCGGTCCAGGTAGGCCGGGTCCATGTCCAGCTCCTCGGCCAGCTCCTTGACGTGCTTGCGGAACTGCTTGCCCTTCATCTCGCCCACGCCCGGGCGGCCCTGCGAAATGGCGCGCAGGAAGCTGGAAACGGGGACGCCGGGGATTTCGACCGGCGCCTGGAAGCTCAGGAACAGGCCTGCGTGCGAGCGTTTATCGGTGGAGAGGTTTGTGATATCCTGTTCGTCGAACGTGATGGTGCCGCCGGTCACCGTGTATTCCGGGTCGCCCATCACCACGTGGCCCAGCGTCGATTTGCCGGCGCCGTTCGGGCCCATCAGCACGTGGGTCTCTCCCGCGCCGACCGCGAAGTCGACGTCGTGCAGGATGGTTTTCTCGTCCACTGCGGCGGAAAGCCCGCTGACGCGCAGCAACGTATTCTCGTCTGCCATGTTCTTCCCCTTTTCAGATCGTGGCAAAGATTAAGGTCTTGCTTAATCATATCCGTTTGATAGGATTAAGATACCCGGAAGCAAAGAAATGTCAAGCGAAAACG
>CAVBAM010000290.1:0-2637 GCA_963593315.1 Candidatus Methanomethylophilaceae archaeon
CGATTCAGAAAACCCGATAACCTGCCAAGCAAGGCCGGCCCCCTTTAAGGCAACCCCCTCAACCCCCTATCGGCAGAGCGCCGTTAAGCGCGCCAGCTGACATGTCGTGGGCGTTGCCGCCCGCGTCGCTCCCTATCGGCAGGGTGCCAGCGCGCCAGCCGACGCGGCGTTGCTTTTATGCCAGCAGTTGGCGGCCGGCGGCTTCGAGTTCGTCGAGCAGGGCGTCGGCGGCTTCGCGCGAGGCTTCCTTGGCGAACACGTACAGCTTGATCTTCGGCTCGGTGCCGCTCGGGCGCACGATCACCTTGTTGCCGCCCGCAACGTCGAACTCCACCACGTTGGCCGACGGCAGGCCAGCAACGCCGCCCTGATAGTCCACAACCTTCTCGACCGCGCGGCCCGCAAGCTCAGCGGGCGCGTCGCTGCGCAGCGCGGCCATCAGCTCGGCCATCTTCGCGGCGCCGTCGGCACCGGGGTAGGACAGCGACACGGTGCGGTTGAGCCACCAACCGTGTTTCGCATACAGATCGCGCATGGCCTGCGCCAGGTTCTTGCCCTCAAGCTTGTAGAACTGCGCCATCTGGCAGATAAGCAGGCTGGCGTTCACGGCATCCTTGTCGCGCACATGGTCGCCGGACAGGTAGCCATAGCTTTCCTCGAAACCGAAGATGAAGCGCTCGGCGGCTCCGGCATCGGAAAGCTCGGTGATGATGTCGCCGATGTACTTGAAACCCGTCAAGCAACGGCGCAGCTCGAAGCCGTATTCGGCAGCCAGCGCATCAACCATAGCCGACGACACGATGGTCGTCACGGCCACCTTGTCGGACAGGTCTTCCCCACGCTCGGCGCGCATGCGGCAGATGTAGTCGAGCAGCAGCACGCCCATCTCGTTGCCGGTCAGAAGCGTGTAGTCGTCGCCGTCCTTGCAGGCAACGCCCACGCGGTCGGCGTCGGGGTCGGTGGCCAGCAGCAGGTCGGGATGCACCTGCTCGCACAGATCGATGCCGCGCTGCATGGCCTCGCGGATTTCCGGGTTCGGATACGGGCAGGTGGGGAAATCGCCGTCGGGCTGCTCCTGCTCGGGCACCACGGTGACATCGGAGATGCCCGCGCGCGAAAGCACGGTGGTCACCGGCACCAGGCCCGTGCCGTTGAGCGGCGTGTACACCAGCTTCAGCGGCGCTGCGGAAATCTGCTCATCGGACAGGTTGTTCACCGAGCGCGCCAGAACCGCGTCGTAGTAGCGATCGAGCACCGCGTCGTCAATCCAGCGGATGGTGCCCGCAGCGACGGCTTCGTCAAAATCCATGGTCTTCACGCCAGAAAACGCGTCGGTGTTGGCGATGGCGGCGGAAATGGCGGCCGCGGCCTCGGACGTGATCTGGCAGCCGTCGGGACCATAAGCCTTGTAGCCGTTGTAGGGCGCGGGGTTGTGGCTGGCCGTCATGCAGATGCCACCCGAGCAGCCCAGATCGCGCACAGCCCACGAAAGCGTCGGCACCGGTGAGATGCGCGGGTACACGTGCACGGCGATGCCGTTGGCGGCCAGGATGGCGGCCGTCGTCTTCACAAACAGCTCACCCTTGTTGCGGCTGTCGCGCGCGATGGCCACCGAGGGCGAGTCGAAATGCGCGTTCAGGTAATCGGCGAAACCCTGCGTCGCGCGCCCGACGGTGTAGACGTTCATGCGGTTCGTGCCCGCCCCGATAATGCCGCGCAAGCCGGCGGTTCCGAAGGAAAGATCCTGGAAGAACGCATCGACCATGGCGGAATCGTCGCCCGCGTCGGCCTTCTTGCGCATGTCTTCCAACTCGGCGGAAAGCTCCGCGTCGTCCACGTTGCCGATCCAGCGCTCCAACTCGGCGCGCACATCCCTATCAGCCATTGCTCGCATCCTTTGATCGATTGCTGCCGGCACTCCCTTGCGGCACATAAGCCGCGAAAACGCCGGGCAGCCGACGGTACCCGACGTTTCCCTATTGTAAGCTATATGCTACTTCGCCGCTTGGGCCTCGCGCAGGCCGTGCACCAGCTGGTCGGCGCACGAGGTGGAACGGTTCCCGCAGGTGTTGCCTTCCAAAACGGCCGCGACCTCGTCAACGGTCATGCCCTTGATAAGCTTGCTGATGGCCTTCAGGTTGCCGTTGCAGCCGCCCACGAACTCGACCTCGGACACCTTGTCGCCGTCAAGATCGATGTGAATCTCCCGCGAGCAAACCCCGCGCGTACGGTACGTATACATGGAAAACTCCTCTCGTCTGGTGCAGCAATTATGCCACAGCGCGAACGCGGCGGGCGCACCTGCTAAAACAATCCGCAGGTGAACAGGAAGGTCAGCGAACGCAAATGGGCGGAAAGATGCACCTGACCCCACGTTTGGCACAGCCGCAGCACGTCGAAGATGGCCGCCTGGTCCACTTCCATAGCGGCGATGTCGGAGAACTTCGAGGAAAGCAGCGCCCGTGCCCAGGCGAGCGTGGCGGCACTCACCCGGATGGAGTCGGGGGTAGCGCACGCATCGCACAGCGCCCCGCCTTCGGAAACGGAGAAGGCGACGAGGCCGGGGGCACCAGGACAACCCGCCGCGGTGCCGGCCGACCCGGGCGCGAAGGCGGGCATGGTGCCAGCCAACGTACC
>CAVBAM010000291.1:0-2632 GCA_963593315.1 Candidatus Methanomethylophilaceae archaeon
GAGTCGTTGGTGCCGGGATGGCTGCCGTCTCTTGTGACCAGGATGTCGTCCATGCAGGTGTGCTCCAGGATGCGCACGTTCGGCAGCGTTCGCACGGCGGCGAGCAGCTTGGACGTTATTTCCGCGCCGGTGGTGTCGCCGTGGTAGCAGATGCGCGCGCGGCAGTGGGCGCCCTCGCGCGTGTAGGCCAAGCCGCCGTCGGGTTTACGTTCGAATTGGACGCCGTAAGCGAGCAGGCTGTCGATGACGCTGCGGCTGGCGCGGATCATCAAATCGACGCTTTCCAGACGGTTCTCGAAGTGTCCGGCGCGCAGCGTGTCCTCGAAAAACGGGGCGTAGTCGGCGTCGTCGCGCTGCACGCAGATGCCGCCCTGCGCGAGCATCGAGTCGCATTCGTCCACGGTGGTTTTCGCCAGCATCACCACGGAAAGCCGGCGCGACAGGTTCAGCGCGCAGTACAGGCCGGCCACGCCGCAGCCGACGATGACCACGTCGCAGGAGAGGTTTTGCGGGGTTGCGCCTCTCGGGCCGGGGGTCGGCGAGGAAGCGCCCGCCGGTGTAAGGCGGTTACCGGGTACGGTTTCGCTAGCTGTTTCCGCAGATTGTTCGCTCATGTTACGGCCCTTACTTCGCGGCATATTCCAGCATGCGCTCGAGCGTCAGACGTGCGGCGGGCGCCAGCGCCTCGTCCATGTGCACTTCATAAGGCGCGGGATTGCGCAGGCAGGCGGCTACTTTCGGCAGCGTGACCAGGTCCATGTTTTCGCAGCGCGGCTCGGGCGCGGGGAAGTGGAAGCGCTTGCCCGCGTCGGCGTTGCGGCGCTCAAGCTCGCGCAGGATGCCTACCACGGTGCACACGATGAAATCCTGCGCGTCCGAGGCGGTGGCGTGTTCGATCATGCCCTTCGTCGAGCCGATGAAGTCGGCCTCGGCAAGCACGTCGGCCGGGCATTCCGGGTGCGCCATCACCACGGCGTCGGGGTAGGCCTCTTCCAGGTCGATCACCTGTTTTGAACTGATGGTCATGTGGCGCGGGCAATAGCCCTTGTTCAGGATGACGTGCTTTTCGGGCAGCTGCTCGGCCACGTAGCGGCCCAGGTTCATGTCGGGGATGAACAGCAGGTTGCGCTGCGGCAGGGCGCTGCAGATTTTCACGGCGTTCGACGAGGTCACGCACACGTCCGACCACGTCTTCGCCTCGGCGGTGGAGTTGACGTAGCACACGACGGCCAGGTCGTCGCCGTATTGCTGGCGTACGCGCTCGATGTCGGCTTGACGAATCATGTGCGCCATGGGGCAGTCGGCCGCCGGTTCGGGCAGCAGCACGGTTTTGCCGGGGTTCAGAAGCTTCGCCGATTCGCCCATGAACTCCACGCCACACAGCACGATGGTTTGCTGCGGAAGATCGACGGCCAATTTCGCCAGCGCGAAGCTGTCGCCCACGTAGTCGGCCACGTCCTGCACCTCGGGCGGAACGTAGTAATGTGCCAGGATGACGGCCTCGCGCTGGGCTTTCAACTGCGCGATTTCCGTCGTCAGCGCCTCGATTGCGCTGGGTGCGGCTTGTGCGGGTGCGCTGGTCGTTGCCGTGCTTGCCGCCATGTGCATCGTTGCCGCGTTCGTTGTTGCCATGTTCGTCGTAGCCGTGCGTTCGTTAGTCATGCCTGTGGCTCCAAGGTCTCGTCTAGTTGTTTAACGCCGTAGTGTGCGCCAAAGACTTTACAGCTGTATAGTCAGCTGTAAAGTCTTCATCATTTCGCCATCTGGCATATCGGAAACGGCAGGCAGGGCGATGGGACGGCGGGAACGCGGGGACGCGATATGCGGGAAGCGGTGTAGACTCCGGGTGAGATGCAGCGCGTAGCCCCTAGGCGACATGTCGCGCGGACCTCGGTGAGACGCGCCGCGTCGGTTCATGATGCGCAGAACGCGTGCCTTGTAGGCGCGTTCGCAAGAGCGCTTCCGGCGAAGTCGGAACGTCAGTCTCAAGCCCAAACGCCCCGGCGAAGCCGGGTCGTGCTGCCCGGCAGGGCCCTTGATCCCTGCATTGTGAGCGGGTGTCGCCCACGATTCTAGCCAAATACGTCCCGTGCCCACAAAATTGCCGTTGCAAGACAGCGGCGCCGATTTGCCGTCAGGGCTAAGATATAGCGTCATACACCCCGGCGACGAGCCGGTAACCCTCCGCGAAAGGAGACGCACGTGAAAGTCTACGATTTGGAAAACCACTTCTACGCAAAACCCGTTTTGGAGTACCTGGAGGGTCGCAGCGATTACCCCCGCATGACGCCCGAGAAGAACATCTTGTACCGCCAGACCGCAATGTTGCCGGCGAGCAGGCCCAGCTTAAACAACCCCGCGATTCAGACTATCGACGAGCTGGAGGACCTGGACGAAATCCGCCTGGGATACATGGACCAGGCTGGCGTCTCGACGGCAGTCGTTTCCAGCGGCGGGCTGATCGAGGAGCTGGGCCGCGGGGACGCCGTGAGGCTGGCGCGCGCCACCAACGACGCCGCAGCCGAGGCCTGCAGGCGCCACCCGGGCAGGATCATGGGGGCCATCACTCTGCCGGTCTCGTACGTGGAGGAGTCCATCGCCGAGCTCGAGCGCGCCGTCAACGAGCTGGGGC
>CAVBAM010000292.1:0-2630 GCA_963593315.1 Candidatus Methanomethylophilaceae archaeon
CATCACCGTGCGCGCATCCCTGCGCCAGCATACCGACGGCGAGGCGACGGTGCATGTGACGGTGACGGGCGAGGCGGCTACCGCTGGCGGCAGCGCCGATGCGTTCGTGGATGTTCCCGAGCAAGCGGATGCCTCGCAGCTCGACAAGCTCGACGTGGTGGACAAGACCGTCATGAACCGGCCCATCCACATGGTGCGCATCTCCGACGCCCTCGATGCGCGCTCCGAGCTCGCCACGCTTGCCGGGCAGGACGGCGACGTCACGTTCTGGTCGGGTGACACGTACTACCATCCAGATTATTCGCTGACGTTCAAGGGCAACGCGTATACCGCCGACGCGTTGGTTCCCTTCTCCTGCGCGCTTGCCGTGTCCACCCAGGCCGAGGGCGCTCTTTACCAGGCGCTGTACGGCAAGGATTGCTTCGTTGCGGTCGATTTCGCGCAAAAGGGCGCCCTGCCGGCTGCGGCGACTGTCTACGCGTATGCCGCCGGGGCCATCTCCGACGACAAGGATGTCGCGCTGTTCTCGTACGATGCGGCATCGAAGTCGTTCGTTCGCGAAGACGCGCAGGCGCAGATGATCGGCGGCTACGCCGTCTTCACGGTTTCGGAGGGGAAGACCTACGTGGTTTCTTGCCGCGATCTGACCAGCGACGCGAATACGGTCGTGACCGGCGGCGCGTCCGCGTCGTCGTCGGCGGGGAGCTGCTGCGACCCGCAGATGTCGTCGATGGGCGCCTCTTCCGCATCGTCTAGCGACGCGGGCGCGGGCCAACAGGCCATCCCGCCATTCGCCATTTTGATCGGCGCCGTCGTCATCGCCCTTGTCGCGGCCGGCGTGGGCGCGGGCGTTGCCGTCTTGATCGTGTCCCGCAAGCGGAAGGGCGCGTCCTGCGCCGCCGACTCGGGCGAGCGGCCGCAGTCGTAGGAAGGTTTCGATATGACGATTCGTGCTTTGAAATCCCGCGTGGGTGCGCCGGGCGCATTTATCGCCGCGGCTCTGGCCGTCGCGCTGGTCGTGGCGTTTCTGCCGCTCGCGAAGGCCGCGGCCTATTACAGCTTCGGCACTGTATCGGTGACGACGGGCAATTCCAGCCTGAGCGTGACGACGGGATCCTCGGCGCAGACGAGCCTGACCGTCACGCCCGCCTCGGACGACCAGACGCTTGGATGCGGCATGGCGAAATGCCCGCAGGTGTGCACGTCCGACGGCGCCTTGGACGCCGGCTACACGTGCTTCGACAGCAACGGCCAGTGCACCTGCGCGGGGCGCACGTATTCGACTTACTACCCCGAGGTGTCGGTGCAGTCCTCGAACTCCGGTGTGGCGAGCGCGTATGTGAGCGGTGGCACGTTGGTGGTGACCGGGCATAGCGCCGGCAGCGCAACCATCACGGTGAACGCTTCGCTTCGCCAGTGGGAAAGCAATTCGACGTCGGTGCAGGTGACGGTGACCGAGGCGGTAACGCCCGATGACAAGAACACCACGCAGGGCGGATCGACTGACGGCGGGAAGGCGACCACGCCGGAAAGCGCGACCGCCGATTCCGGTTCCGAAGCCGCTTCGCCGGAATCCGAGAAGTCGTCGGTCGCCGTTCCCGAAGCCGCCGAAGCGACCGATTCCCGCGACGACACGGTTAACGAGACCGTGGTGGAGACCGTTGCCGGCAAGGTGTACAAGGTGGAACGCAACGCGCATCTCGACACCGCCGAGCAGTTGGCGAAAATCGTCGGCACGAACGACCAGCTCGTCATTTGGTCGGGATCGTCGTCCGACAAGCCCGATTACTCGTGGACCTTCACGGGCGGCGATGTGAATGCCGAGCGCGCCAAAACCGCCTTCGACGCGACGATAACCGTGTCGAAGTTGGGCACGGGCGACGTATCCAACATCATGAAGCAGGCGCACGACGGGGTGGTCCTCGAGTTCTCGCACAAGGGCATGCTTCCCGGTGCCGCGTCGGTGTACGTGAAGGTGTCGGGCACCTATGCGGATGGCGCGGAGCTTTCGTTGTTCACGTTCAACGAGCAGGAAAAGCGCTTCGAGCTGGCGCAGGCCGACAAGGTGCGCGTCGAGGGCGGGTACGCGTCGTTTAAGATCGACCATTGCTCCACCTGGGCGCTTTCCGGCGACGATCTGTCGACGCTGGCGGTGCAGGAGACGAACACGCCGCGCGCCATCGCGGCCGACAAGGGCGATTCCGTGTCGGGCAGCTCGCTTCCCGAATGGGTCGTCCCGGCCGCGGCCGGCGGCGTGATCGCCGTCGCCGTGCTTGGCTGCGCCGCCGCGTACGCGCTGCGCCGCCGCCGCGCTCAGGCGGCCGCCGATGCCGAGCAGGATGCGCAGGCGGCCGCCGAGGTCGACTCCGCAGCCGCTTCCGAGGAAAAAGAGTCCGAATAGCATGCGTCATCGTTCGAAGACACTTGTTGTGCTGGCAACGCTGCTGCTTGCGGCGACGTTGCTGTTCTCGGCGGTACCCGCCTGGGCCGATATGGGTTCGATGTCCTCGATGGGCTCCGCTTCCGGCTCCGATTCGGGCAGCGCTTCGCAATCGAGCGCGAGCGCGGCCTCAAGCGAGGCGACCGAGCAGCTCGGGCTCATGCCGCGCCTGTACAAACTTACGGGCTCA
>CAVBAM010000293.1:0-2629 GCA_963593315.1 Candidatus Methanomethylophilaceae archaeon
GCCAGATGCTCACCTGAAATATTTGGCATCGTATCCTCCACACCTGCTCCGTTTATGAGCTCCGGTTTGCTCGTACTAGACAAAAATACCTGGAATATTGTACACGACGGCCTGCGCAATGCAACCGTGCTCGCACAATGTTCACCGGCGGGCGGCGCGCCAAGGCGTCCGGTGCGGCCCGCTGGCCTGCAGCGACTACACCGACCGCCAGGTGGGCCGGTCTGGCGAGCGGACGTTTATGTAGGTAACGCCGTCGGGATGCTCCTTCATGATCTCCAGGCACACGCGTTCCTTTTCGCGGATGTTGTCCGCCGTGCCGAAGACGATGTCCGGCCCGTTGGTGATGGTGAGCGTGGTCGATTCGGTTTCAGTGGCCTTGACCGAGGCGATGCGGTCGGCGAGCTCGGTGGTCATACCGGCCACGATGGCGAGCGCGTTGTTGACGTTGGCGTCAGAGCAATAGGAACCGACCTGGGGTTTCGTTCCGTACGGCACGTCGGTGATATGAAGCACCGACTCGGCGTCCTCGAACACCTTCGAGCTCGTGCGCCGACCGGCTTCGGAATCCCGGTCGGGGATGGGCATGAGCCACATGCCGTCCGAGGCGATCGCCCACGAGGTCGTGGTCTTCGCGTTTTCGGACGGCACCTCCACCACGGCCGCGATGGTCCGCTCGGTGACGACGATTTCCAACGTGGAAGGGAACACGCGGTTGACCTTCACGTCGGCCACCCAGGCGTCCTTCTTCAGGTTTTCCTTGATGGTGCCGGTGTCCACCCTCAGCAAGGTGGTGCCCGAATCGACCCCGGCGAGTTCCTGCATGTCGGAGGCCGTCAGATGCTCCACGCCCTTAACGGAAACGCTTTCGATGGTGAAGGCCGAGGAGTTGTAAACGATGAGCGCCGAGATGGCCAACACGACCAGAATGCCGGCGATGATGCCGAGCCGGACGAGATAGCGCTGATAGGTCTGCTGGACGCGATGCGCGCGCGTAGTCTGGGAAATGTCGCCGACGCGCACCGAGGTAAGCCGCGAGGATCCCGCGTTTGCGGGACGGGGGGTGCGGGGGCTGCGCGACGGCCTTGCGGCGGGCCGCCTAGGCGAACCCGAGGAAGCGGACTTCCGGTTGTAATTCGATGCCATACGCCTCGTATACCTTCGACCTTGCAAGATTGATGAGGGCGACCACGTCATGCGCCGTGGCGTTGCCCGTGTTCACGATGAAGTTCGCATGCACCTCGGAGATTTGAGCGCCGCCCGCCCGTGCGCCCTTGAGGCCCACTGCCTCGATGAGCTGGCCGGCCGAAGCACCCTCGGGGTTGCGGAAAACGCTGCCGCAGGAGGGCAACGTGAGCGGCTGCGTCTTTTTCCGGCGGGTATGCGACGCCTCCATCTTACCGCGCAGCAGATAGGGATCGGCAGGCTCGACCGAAAGCTCGCACTCCACAACCACCTCATCGGCGGCGAACGAGGTGCGGCGATATCCCCAGGAAATGGCAGAGCCGTCTTGGCGTTTCAGCCCCTCGCCCGGGCGCAACGTCGTCACCGACGCAACCCTCGAGCCGATGCCCACCTCGCGCGTGCCCGCATTCATGCGCACGGCGCCGCCGACCGTGCCGGGCGTTCCCACCGCGAATTCAAGCCCCGAAAGCGAACGGCGGAACGCCTCCTGCACCACCGAGGAGAGCGGCACACCGGCACCGACGCAGAACCGCGACGTCTCCTCATCGAAACGCATGGTGCGGAAATCGCGCCCAAGCGAGATGACCACGCCGTCGAAGCCTTCATCAGCCACGAGCAGATTGCTCCCCCGCCCTGACGCAACCCACGCCACGCCCGAGGCGACGCAGGCATCCACGAGGCGCTTAAGCGCCCCGACGGTGGCGACCTTCACGTAGAAGCGCGCCGGACCTCCGATGCGATACATCGTATGACGGTTCATGGGCTCGTCGGGATACACGTCGGCATCGAAGGTTCTATCGACGAGCAGCGCCTCGAGGGCGCAGGTGGCATGACGGGCGGCCATCGATGACCGCGCTCTACGCCCTGCGCGCGAGCAGCGCGTCGATGATTTGCGGACCCATGGCGGTGACGTCGCCGGCGCCCATGGTGATGACCATGTCGCCGCTTTCGAGCTTGCTCATGAGGTGCGGGACGACGTCGACGCGGTGGGCGACGAAGTCGGCTTGCGGATGGCCCTCGTGCTCGAGCACGACGTTGAGGAAGGTTTTGCCCGACACGCCCGGCACCGGAGCCTCGCCGGCGGGATAGACGTCCATGAAGGTGACGGAATCGGCCGCGTCGAACGCTTCGGCGAATTCGTTATGCAGCACGTCCGTGAACAGCTTTGCCCGCGAATAGCGATGCGGCTGGAACAGGACGTGGACGCGACGATAACCCAGGCTCGCCGCGGCCTTGATGGTGGCGGCGATCTCCGTCGGATGGTGGGCGTAGTCGTCGACCACGGTCACGCCATCCACCTCGCCGACCAGGTCGAAGCGGCGGCGCACGCCGGCAAACTCGGCGAGCACGTCGGCCACCTTCTGCGGGTCGTAACCAAGCGACCACAGAAGCGCTATGACGCCCGCCGCGTTCAAAACGTTGTGACGGCCCGGGTTCTGTTTCACGC
>CAVBAM010000294.1:0-2621 GCA_963593315.1 Candidatus Methanomethylophilaceae archaeon
GGCGCGGACGGCGGCGACGTGCGAATACGAGGAGAGAACGCAGAAAGGGCGGCTCGCCTGCTAGCCGATCAGGCAACGCAGCAGGCGGCTGCGGCCTACGACACCGACGATCTTGCCGTCCTGCGTGACGGGCACCTTCTTGATGTTGTGCGCGGAAAGCACGCGGCATACGTGTTCGATGCCCTGCGCAAGCTCCACGCTGACCACCTTGGTCGTGGCCACATCGAGCACGTTGACGTCTTTAAGCTTCGCGAGCGACTCCTTCAGGCTGCCGCTGCGCTTCCACTCGCTGTACATGTACGCCATATCCAACTTGTCCTCCGACTCGTCGGCAATGGCGCGAATGATATCGCCGTCGGAAACGAACCCGGCGACGCCGCCGTCGGCCGAAAGCACGGGAAGGCCGCTCGTGCGCTGCTGCGTCATGACCAGCAGCGCGTCGTAGGCGCTCGCCGTGGCGGGCACGGAGAACACGTCCGTAAACATGACCGAGGAGATGAGCTCGTCGGGATCGGGCGCCGCCTCGGGGTGAACGGGCTTGCGCGCGGAGATGACCGCCGTTGCCACCGCGAAGCACAAGCCAACGAGCGCCAGCGCGGACGCCACCGTGCAGCTGGTGGAGAAGCCGGCCGTCACCGCGTCGGCGGCGGTGGCACCCGACGCGAGCGCCTGCTGTTGCACGCCGCTTAAGATTCCCACGTAAAACGACGACCCGATGCAGCCGGCCACCTGGATGGCGGTGTAGCACACGGTCACGCCGTGCGGGTGCAGTTCGGCGGAAAGCCTATCGAGCGCGAAGGACTGCGAGGGACCGATGCTGAAGTTGCAGCCGGCCAAGATGGGCAGATAGATCACGGCGATCAAAACCGCGGTGGCACCGTCGCCCAAGCGCGAGATGACGAACAGGAACACCGCCATCACCAGCAGCGCGGCAGGCAAGGTGTACTTCAAGCCGTAGCGGTCGAACAGCTTGCCGGCAAGCGGCGCGAACACGACGCACGACATGCAGGGCACCAGCAGCGTGAGCGCGGCATCGAGGGCGGTAAAGCCCATCTTGTTCTGCATGAACAGGGGCAAGAGGATGTTCATGGCGAACACGGCCATGAACGCGATGAACACCACCACGACGCCGCAGACGAAGCCCTTGTCATGGAACGGACGCAGGTCGAGCAAGGGGTTTTCGATCTTACACTGACGAACGATGAAGGCGCCCAGGCAGACCGCGCCGATGATGAAGGACACCGCTGCAACCGCCTGGTTGGTGAACACCGACGAGATCGCGTACATGACGCCGATCAGCCCCACGCAGATAAGCGCCACCGAGGCGACATCGAGCTTGGGGTGCGTGAGCTTCTCGAAGTCGCCGATGAACAGGACGTTCACGACGATGGCGACGACGACGAGCACGGCGAAGGCCAAAAACAGCACATGCCAGCTGGCGACGGCGAGCATCAAGCCGCCCACGATGGGGCCCGACGCCGGGCCGACGAGCGTGACGGCGCTGACCACGCCCATGTAGGTCCCCAGCTTGCCCTGCGGCGCGACCAGAAGCGTGAGATTCATGCCGATGGGAACGATCATGCCCGTGCCGAGCGCCTGAATGCAGCGCGCGGCGATAAGCATGGGGAAATTCACCGCCGCGGCGCCGACGAGCGTTCCCGCAAGTAAAAGCACGAGCGCGGCAATGCTGAGCCGGCGCGTAGGGATGCTGCGGTACAGAAAGCTGGTTACGGGCACGGTCACGGCTGCGACCAGCATATACGCGGTGGATACCCACTGCACGTCGCCGGAGGTGACGCCGAAATCGCTCATGATGGGGGTCAGCGCCACGTTCAGGAACGTCTCGTTGAACGTGGCGAGAAACGCCCCGATCGATATGGCCACCAAAACCTTGGCGGCATTGCGTACACGTGCGGTTTCACTCATACGAATCCTTTCGTCTAAGTGACAGCACGCGACGCGCGAAACGCGTAGGACTATGGCGAAGACCATGAGACAACAGCATTTGAAAGCAACGCTGCTTTGTTCTGTCTTTTTCGATTTGAACTATGCCGGGAAATCGGCGGAGTCGTTTGTACCGCAAAATCCGCAGACGCGTCAAGGGGCACGGCAGGCGGCAACGCCTAGCACGCAAAAGAAACACGCCGCTCCCGAGAACGGGCCCAAGCTCCGTGAACTACCGTGAATTCTGCGATTTGTCCAATACACTGAACAGGTTGCATGCGGTTTTGTTCGGTATATTGGGCAGAATGGACGAGAATACAAGCTGGCGAAACCCGATTGGGTGTTTTTGCTGCAGGATTTGACGCAGCAGTTTGCGCGGCTGCTGGCCGGCGGGCGCGGCAAGGCGAGCTGGCTGGCGGGGACGTTGCCGGGTACCGCCGAGGGCAACGGCAGGCGTCCGGGCGCCACGCCGGGCACTAGCGATAACGACCAAGCGGAGGAACTGCGTCGCGCGTTAACCGTCAATGACAAGAACGCCGCCAAGGCGCTTGCGCCAATCGATATCGAGAAGGGGAAGAATATGCTGACCATTGGATGCCATTTGTCCACGTCGAAGGGCTTTTTAGCCATGGGGAAGACGGCCTGCGCCATCGGGGCGAACACGTTCGCCTTCTTCA
>CAVBAM010000295.1:0-2613 GCA_963593315.1 Candidatus Methanomethylophilaceae archaeon
ACGAACAACATCCTGTTCGAGCGCAAGAACGGGAAGAAGGCGTAAGGTAAGCGCCGCATAACGCAACTGCAAAAAAGCCGCCAGCATGCTGGCGGCTTTTTTCGCGTCCGGGAATTCCGGCAGTGGCGTTCTTGGTCATCCCCGGAAAAAGGGAAGGCCCGTCAGCGGTGAGCTGGCGGGCCTTCTTGGACGTTTCGCGATTTGCGAGGAGCGGGCTGCTACTTGCCCAAGTCGGGGTGGAGTAGCGAGGGCGCGGCGCCGAGCAGCAGGCGCGTGTAGTCGTCCTTGGGATGCTCGAACACCTCGGCTGCGGTGCCTTCCTCCACGGCTTGCCCGGCGTTCATCACGATGATGCGGTCGGAAATGTAGCGCACCGTCTGAATGTCGTGGCTGATGAAGACCATGGACAGTCCCAGTTCCTTCTTCAGGTCCATGAGCAGGTTCAAAATCTGCGCGCGCACCGACACGTCGAGGGCGCTCGTGGGCTCGTCGGCGATGATGGCGTCGGGCTTGAGCGCCAGCGCGCGGGCGATGGCGACGCGCTGACGCTGGCCACCGGACATCTGCCCGGGCAGCGCGTCGAGCACGCTTTCGGGCAGACCGACCATGTCAATAAGCTCGCGTACGCGCTTCTGGCGGCTTTTCGCGTCGCCGACCTTATGGACGATCATGGGGTCGCACAGCTGGTCGCGCACGCTCATGCGGGCATTCAAGGCCGTTGCCGGGTCCTGGAACACCACCGAGATGACGCGGCCGATGGTCTTGCGCATGTCGGCCGTGCGCTTGGTGACGTCCTGTCCCTTGAAGTACACCTTGCCGGATGTGGGCGTCTGCAGGCCGCACATGACGTTGGCGGTCGTGGACTTGCCGCAGCCCGACTCGCCGACGATGCCGATGGTCTCACCGGGCATCAGCTTGAGCGTCAACCCGCGCACGGCCTGTACCTTGTTCGGATGCAGGATGGAGCCGGTGCGCGTCTTAAACGTCACGCGGATATCGTCGAGGAAGATGATGGGGGTCTGCTCGGCGTTGTTTGCGGTTTCGCTCATGCCGATGCACCTCCTTCGATGTACGGTTTTATGCCGATGCGGGCAAGCTCGCTGTCAGGCAGCTCGGCATAGTAGTGGTCCGTATCCGCCACGCGCTTGAGCATCGGGCGGATGGGGGACACCTTGTCCGGATGGCTGGAGCGCGGCGTGAAACGGTCGCCCTCGGGGAAGTCCTTCGGGCTGGGCACGCTGCCGGGAACCTGATGCAGGCGCCCGCTGCCCGCTTCGATGGAAAGCACCGAGCCGAGCAGGCCGCGCGTGTACTCGTGGATGGGGCTGCACAGGATGTCCTGCACGGGGCCCTGCTCCACAACCTGGCCGGCGTACATGACGGTGATGGAGTTGGCCACCTCGGCCACCAGCGCCAGGTCGTGGCTGACGAACACCATGGCGAAGCCGAGCTCCTTCTGCAGGCGGTTGAGCAGGTCGACGACCTGCTTCTGCACCGTCACGTCGAGAGCGGTGGTGGGCTCGTCGGCAATGACGAGCTTCGGGTCGCGCGTGAGCGCCATGGCGATGAGCACGCGCTGACGCTGGCCGCCGGAAAGCTCGTGCGGGTAGGAATCGAGCGTGCGCTTCGGGTCGAGGCCCACCAGCTCCAACAGCTCCTCGGCGCTGCGGGTGCCGCCGCGCTTGGTCAGCTGCTTCATCTGTGCCTTGATGAGCATCGAGGGGTTCAGCGAGGAAAGCGCATCCTGGTAGATCATGGCGATCTCGCGGCCGCGCAGGGCGTTCATCTGCTTCTGGTTGAGCGTGAGCAGGTTCTGCCCGTTGTACATGATCTCGCCGGAAATTTCGGCCTTCGGGTCGAGCAGGCCCATGATGGTGAGGCTAGTGATGGACTTGCCGCAGCCCGACTCGCCCACAAGGCCCATGGTCTGGCGCGGGCGTACCACGAAGCTCACGTGATCGACTACGTTTACGTCGCCGTGGCGGGGGAACTTGATGCAGAGGTCTTTCACTTCCAGGATGGGCGGCACGTCGGTGTGCGCGGGGAAGCGGTCGGTGCGCTTGGACTCCACCTCGCGCAGGGTTGCCAGGCGGCGCTCGAGTTCGGCGGACTGGGCCTTGTAGGCCAGCGTCGGGTCGGCGACCATGCGGTCGGCCTCGCGGTTGCCGGTGACGGCGGCGTCGTCGGCGGCAACGGGGGCCTTAGGCGCGGCGGCCATGGCGTCGGTGATGCCCTCGGAAAGGATGTTCAGGCACAATACGGTGACCATGATGGCCAGGCCCGGGAACAGCGCCTGCCACCAACGGCCGGAAAGCACGCCGTTGCGGGCATCGGCCAAGATGTTGCCCCAGGTGGGCGTAGGCTCGGGGATGCCGGCGGAAATGAAGGACAGCGAAGCCTCGAAGACGATGGCGTCGGCCACCAACACGATGGTGAACACCATGACGGGCGCCAGGCAGTTGCGCACCACGTGCTTGATGAGGATCCACGGGGCGCGCGCGCCGGACACGATGACAGCGCGGACGTAGTCCTGCCCGTATTCCGACACGATGTTCGCGCGGACGATGCGGGCGAGCTGCGGGATGTACAAAAAGCCGATGGCGAAGATCAGCG
>CAVBAM010000296.1:0-2597 GCA_963593315.1 Candidatus Methanomethylophilaceae archaeon
GGTCGTTAGTCGGCGTGGATCACCTCACTGGTCGAGCTCCCGCCGACTCCCGGCCCGTTGTTTGGTAGGCGAGGTCGTTTGGCTGGCAACCGGAATCTCAGGATAAGCTTCGCTACTTTAATTCGATGCCAAGATCCTCGGCGAAGTTGCGACATGCGTCAAGGAGGGGATCGAGGTCATCCTTGATAACTTGCCAGATTATTGAGCGGTCGACGTCGCCGTATGCGTGAGCCAATCTGTTGCGCACGCCGTTTGCGGCGCGCCGTTCGAAACCATATTGCTCAGCGACATGCTCGTTGATTTTCCCTGCCTCTTCTGTAATGCGAAGGATTCTGTTCATGAGCCCTTCCGCTATAAGGTCGTCGGTGTCGTTGGCTGGCTGCATGAATCGCTCTTGCGTAAAGTCTAAGCGCCTGATCTGCTCTTTCGTTTGTGTTGCGACATCCCATATTTCCTGAATGCGCGCTAAGTCGCTATGCTTTGCGTTCATAGGCCAAAATTCCATCCTTCTTTATTGCCGAGGAAAGCGCCTCGTTGCCGATGTTGTCGGACGAGATGACGTCCACCTCGCGCTGCGTTAGCTGCTCGACTTGCTTGGAGAACTGCGCCAAATCTCGTAAGTTGAACTGCATGGACCGATCGAGCACCAACCGGATATCAACGTCGCTGTCGTCGTTGTAGCTGCCACGTGCGAGTGATCCGAAAAGATATGCGCTCTTGATTGCGGGAAAGCGTTCGCAAACTTGCGCAATGGCCGCAACCGCTTCCGCCGCAGTTGCTTTGCGCGCATGTTCGTCTTGGGTTGCGGCTTGAGTTGCTTCAAACGCCTTGTTCTCGAAGGGGAATCCGCCGTGCTTGTTGAACGCGGCGACGAACATGCGGATCGCGTTGCTCGGTGTGGTGCCGATTTCGTCGCATATTTTCGCGAACAGCTCTTTTTCCTCGGGTTTCACCTTGGCGTTAAGCGGGGTCATAGTCGTGCTCGCCATGATTCCTCCTGCCCTTTGCGTGTGCTATCGTCATACGTAGTATACCAGCAATATCGATTCGCAATGACCGATGATCGGGGGGAGGTGCTCATTCCCAAACGATTCCGAACGAACCGAGAGCCCCCGCTTCCGTGTTGGCGGATGCTGCGGCGCTGGCTGACGAATGCGGTGTTTGCGCTTGCAAACGGAGTGCCCTCGCTTCTGCGCTTTCCGTGCTGCTCAGTGGTTGGCGTCGGTCGCCGGTGGCAAATCCACTTCCGCCCATTCCTCTAACCGCAGGCCGCTGACGCGCTTGAATTCGCCGACGTTGCTGGTCACGAGAACTGCCTCGTTGGCGAGCGCGGTTGCGGCAATGATGAGGTCGTTAGGGCCGATCGTGCGCCCTCTGCCCTCGAGGTCGGCGCGGATGCGCGCATAGGTGCGGGCACATCGGGCGTCGAAGGGGACGATTTTGAAAGGCTGCACGAGTTTCTCAACATGCATTTCGGCATTGTGCGGGTTATTGCTCTTGAATGCGCCGAGCAGAAGTTCGCCGTAGACAACGGACGGCACGGCGAAAAACCCCGGATCGCACGCTTCCATTTTCCGGCGCACGTACGGCATTTTCTTGCGCAGGATGTTGATAAGCAGGCAGGTGTCGAGGAAGTACATGGCTACCACTCTCGCGGGCGATCGAGGGAGGCGGCCAGCTCGGCGGGCGCCTTGAACGAGTCATCCTCGAGCGATCCGAATAGATTCCAGTAATCTTCCGGCCATCCGTGAAGAGCGGATCGCTCGCGTATCACCTTGTTGGCGTACTTTGACAGGGAAGTGCCCTCACGCGCTGCATCGACGCGAAGGTTCGCCATGGTTTCGTCGTCAAGGTAAAGAGAAAGTTGAGGCATGATTAATCCCTCCCGACCAGGTGCGATGTAAACAAGTATATGAACAAGTATATATAGTTGCGCCGTCCGTATCAAGGCATTTGCCTAAGGTGGTGCGAGCGTTCATTTCCGAATGAACCGCCGGGCAAGTGCCAGTCCCCAAAACCTCGTAGGCTCGTTCGCAAGAGCGAGCTTCCGGCGAAGCCGGAACATCGGGCCCGGGTGGACCCGCTGGTCCGTGTTCCGCCTTGAAATATGTGTCGGCCTTCGGCCTCCGGATTAATGGTCGATCTCGCGATCGACGGATTCTTGCCGTGGGCGGTTCTCCTGCCGATAGGCGCCGCTCCGCGGCGCGTGGTCGCTCTTGCGAACGACCCTACGAAGCCTTGTCCCGGCGTTAACGATCCTCTCAGGCGTTTCGAATCGCCCTCGCAAGGGCCCACGGGCATGGGACGCGGGCGCGTCCGCAAGGGCCCTGTGGGTATGGACGTAGGCGCGTTCGCGAGAGCGCGCTTCCGGCGAAGCCGGAATATCGTGCGGACCCGGCCCGCCGGACGAGGCGGAACGGCCGCTGCGGGAACAGCGCGACGCTTGGGCGGTTGGGGGATGCCATCCGCGCAACCCGTGCTGTACAATTCCCCTAACTGCAAAAGGCAGGGAAGGGACTAAGGGCAAGCGCGAGAAGGGAAAACCATGCACAGACCCTTGAGACTGAACTTACTATCCGCCTTCATGTCGCTGCTGC
>CAVBAM010000297.1:0-2571 GCA_963593315.1 Candidatus Methanomethylophilaceae archaeon
CAAAGGTCGGTATTTCTGTTGATTCGGGGTACCTAAAAGGTCGGTATTTCTGTATTTCCGCAGATGGGGGGCGGCGTACCTTTGGTGCCTTCCGATATGCGTTGAACTTGCGCTCAACGCTACGTATTTTTACTACTGGGATAACGTTTTTCGTTGAGTTTTGCGCGCGGGTGCGCCTTGCGTAGCAACATTCGGCATGCGCAAGGCGCACCCGCGCCGCTACAGCGTTCTTTGCTGATAGAGGCCGTTGTCGGCAAATCCTTGTTTTCGGTAGTAGCCGCGCGTGCCGACGGCGCTGATCACGTTGACGGCGTCGTAGCCGCCATCGCGCGCAAGCTCGCAGGCCCGTTCGATGAGTGCGCGCCCCAGGCCGCGGTGTTGCGCGTTTTGGCCGCTTTTCCCCAGGCCGGCCACGCGCCCGTACACATGCACTTCGCGAATCATCGCCTCGCCGGCGCATATCGGCAGTTCGGAGGCGTGGGCGCGCACGTAGTCGCCCTTCGGCAGGGACAAGCGCAGAAAGCCGGCGATGTGCCCGTCGGGTGTGACCCATTGGAGGAACACCTCGCGGGTGTTGGTGGTCTCGTAGCGAACCTCGTCAAGCGACAGCTCGTCGGCGCCGGCCGCCCCGAAGGCAATCTCGCGCGATCGGATTTCCTGCACGGGTGCGCCACGCCGAGAAAGCTCCTGGTCAACCATCTGCCGCAGGTTCACCTTTTTGTTGCCGCACATGATGTCGTGTGCCGATATGTCGCGGATCATGCGAGATATCCGGCAGAACGGCGGAGTTGCCAGCACGTCGTCGGCTAGCAGGTTCACCAGCTCGTCTTCGCCATAGGGGCGCCAACTGCCGTCGTGCCAATGCTTCACCAGCCCGGTGCCGTCCACCAGCGCGCACGGGTAGAGCTTGATCTCGTCGGGCTTGAAGGCGGGGTTTTCGATCATGCGGCGAAAGTCAGCGGCGTCGGTTTCCGGCGTGGCGCCTAGCAGGTTCGCCATGAAATGCGCGTGGGTTTTGAAGCCGAAGATGCGCGCGAGCTCGAAGGCCTCCCGCATGCGCTCAATCCCGATGCCGCGGTGGTTGGCGGCAAGAACGCGCTCGTCGAGGCTTTGGATGCCCATCTGGATTTTCGTGCAGCCGAGGCGCCGCAGCAACGTCAGGCGCCGCGCGGACACCGCGTCCGGGCGCGTTTCCACCACCAAGCCGACGCAGCGATGCTCGGCGGATTCGTTCGCCGCCTGCAAGGCTTCTAACTGGGGAAATGTCGCAGTTTGCCAATGCGCGGCTGCGGCCCAGCCGGTGGCTGCGGCCTGGGTCGCGGGAGTTTCGCAATCGGGTTTGGCCGCCGCCCCGGTTTCGCCAGCCGTGCGGGTCGTCGCGCTATCCGCCGCTCTGGCCTGGCCGCACGCATACAGTTCGCGAACTGCCTGGTTGTACGCGATCTCCCCGCGCGTCACGCGCGCCTGTACGGCGGCGACTTGGGCGGCAAGCTCGTCGCGTTCGCAAGCGATGCCCGCCGCATGATAGCGCTGCCGCCGCGCCTCGGCTTCGCGTTCGACCATCGTCTCGTCCGCCATGTCGTTCAGCGCGCGGAACAGCTCGTGCATGTACCAAATTTGGTACGCCTCGGGGTAATCGCTCCAGGTGCCGCCGAGCACGATGAGTTCCACCTTGTCGGTGACATGCCCCATCTGATGCAGCGTGCGCAGTCGTGCGGCAACCTGCAGATACGGGTCGAACCAGTTGCGTTCAGCGCGTTGGCAGGCCGGTTCGTCGGCGAGGTAGCTTTTCGGCATGCGCACGTCGTTTGGGCAGTACAGGCAGGCACTCGAGCAGGGCCACGGCTTCGTCAGCACGGTGACCGTCGCCACGCCCGACGCCGTGCGGCGCGGTTTCACCTGCAGCGTGCGCACCAGGCGCGCCTCAAGCTCTTCCGTCACGCCCCATGCATGCCAAGCTTCGGGGCGATGCTGTTTTATGTCCTGGTAAAACGGCAGCAGATTCTTTTTCGCCACGTAGCGAACGGGGCCGGCAACCTCGCGGTTGCGTGCGCGGATGATGCGGTCGAGCGCGTTCGGGTCGAGCGGCCCGTCCTGGTCGCGCAGCTGCTCGATGATGTTCAGCAAAGTCTTTTCCATGGGCGGTATTGTACGGCATGGAAAGCCTTGCAGGCCCCGTTCGCGGCGTGTAGAATATGAGGTGCGATGTCCCGGCATACCGGGCGGCATTGGCGTTTAGATTACCCGGCTGGCTTTAGTGGGGCAAGCCGGGTTCTCTTTTGTCCGAATGCAGTTCACTAATTCCGGTTGGCTAGGCCAACGATTCCGATAACAACAGTGAAAATCGCGCAGAGCGCAATGACCGTTTGCACGTCCATCGGCAGCACCTCCAATCATGGATGGGGCCGCCCGGTAAGCGAAGCATCGCCTTGCCATAATGCAGCGGAAATTCGAAAAGAAAAAGACTTGAAATGAAGAATTTGAACCTTGCTGAATTTCGCCAGGGTTTTTGCACTCGCCGGTTATCGACGTTTCCGTGCCGAAATGTTGCTGATTTAGCAGCATTGCGGG
>CAVBAM010000298.1:0-2561 GCA_963593315.1 Candidatus Methanomethylophilaceae archaeon
GAACCCGCGAATGCGAGCTTGGGAAGCTCGTGCCTTACCACTTGGCGACACCCGCATGGTTGAGGATTATAACGCAACAATCGGGATTCGTTCGGTGCGTTTCAGCAAATTCCCACGAGACGGCGAAAGCTCGGCTATCTATTCTTCGAACCCCAGAAGCTTTGCGGGTGAGGTGTCGAGCGCGTCTGCCAGCCTTTCGACCACCGAAAGCCTGACGTCGACGGTGCCCTTCTCGATCTTGTTGAGCTGGGGCCGGCCTATGCCCACCATTGCGGCAAAGCAACTTTTGCTGATGTGGGCCCGCTCCCGGAGCGTCTCGACGTTGCGACCGAGCACGCATGCGAGCGATGGCTCGTCTGCGCTGGTGTCCAGCAAGGGGTTGCTATGCGGTCGCGTGTTCTGCATGCGACAACCGTACGGCGGGCGCGGGCGGATGGCGTAACCTGGCGGTTACAAATAGCCCATTCGACAAAAGAAAAGCCCGATGTCTTGTGGTGGACGCTTTATCAGCCCCACGTGCCCTTTTTATGGTCGTAACTTCCGGATGCTACAATACCTAACGCCGATTTGCGCGTTTTCGCGAAGGCTAAGGCACTGAAACGCCTTGTTGAAGCGGGCGAATCGCACGAGCAGATAATCGAATGAAACGAACCGTGTCGGGTTCAGCATGTGCAAGCGGAGGGGAGACCGCGGGCCTGCCGCCCGCCGCAAGCGGTCCCTATTTGGACAACGCTGTTGAGGAGCATGCATGGCATTTCATAAGAACCGGAACTCTCGGGCTGCGGGCAATATCCCACCGGAGCAATCGGCATATCGACCCGTCTATACGCCCGGGTCCCAGGGCAAGGTCGCGAACAACGTCTTCCACAATCACCAGGGTTCGACGCAGTATTCTCGCCAGAACCCCGCGTATGCGACGCAGTCTGCCCGCAAATCGAAGCGCGGCAGGAACATCGCGCTCGGTGTTCTCGCGGCGGTGCTCGTCGTGGCCATCGGGTGCGGCGCCGCATTCGCCGTTTGGTACAACAACGTGCAGAACACCCTGAACCGCGGCGACAAGACCGAAGAGGAAATCCTCGCCATCAACGACGAGCTTCAGCCCGTGACTTCCTACGACGAGCCGTTCTACATGCTGCTCATCGGCTCGGACAAGCGAGAAGGCGAAAGCGACGAAGATGGTGCGCGTTCGGACACGAACATCGTCGTGCGCATCGATCCCTCGAACAACCAGGCCACGCTCGTTTCCATCCCGCGTGACACCATGATCGACATCGACGGCTACGGCACGAACAAGTTCAACGCCGCCTATAACTACGGCGGTGCCGCCTCCACCATTCGCGAGGCGACTCAGCTCACGGGCGTCGGCATTTCCCACTACGCCGAAGTCGACTTCAACAGCCTGGTCGGCCTGGTCGACGCCGTCGGCGGCGTCGACGTCATGGTCGACGAGCGCATCGACGACCCGGACGCCGACGGCACGGCGGACAACCCCAACTGGGAGCACATCGTCATCGAGGCGGGCATGCAGCATCTCAACGGCGATGCGGCGCTCACCTTCGCGCGCAGCCGCCAGTACACCGACGGCGACTTCACACGTACGTCGAACCAGCGCAAGCTCATCGAAGCCCTGGTCAACAAGGTGCTCGCCCTGCCGGCAACCGAGCTGCCCGGCGTCATCCAGGCTGCGGCGCAGTGCGTCACCACGGATATGAACGTGTCCGACATCATCAGCCTTGCCCGCCAATTCAAGGACGGCGGCGACTTGACCATGTATTCCGCGATGGTTCCGTCCGTCACGGGTTACGTCGATGGCGTTTCCTACGTGTTTGCTGACGAGGACGCCCTGGCGAAGATGATGAAGATCGTCGGGGAAGGCGGCGACCCCAGCGGCATCACCGGTACCACCAGCAAGCTTGCTCAGGAGAAGATGGCGGGCTCGTCCTCTACCGGAACGTCTTCCGGCACGTCTTCCGGCACGGGAATCTCGACGTCCGGTACGGGGCAGTACGCGGGCAACGACTACGATAACGGCGGTGGAGTTGGCGGCACGTACAGCAACTCCGGTTCCTCGTCGACGTATAGCGGCTCGTCTTCGTCAAGCGGGTATTCGGGTTCGAGCTACGGTTATTCGGATTCCAGCAGCTACTCCGGCTCCGGCTATGATTCCGGATACTCCAGCGGGAGCGGCACGTACAGCGGTGGCAGCAGCACGAGCGGCGGCTCGACGTATTCCGGCACCTCGACCTATTCGGACACCGCATCCGGATCGACTGGGGCGGCTACGGGGGGTTCCGGCGCGGCCGGAGCAACCGGCACGACCGCTACGGGAACCGGCTACTAACTGCCAGCCGGCGCCTGGCGCAGAAGGAGTTTGCAAAGAAGGGCATGCTCACCTTCACCTGAAGGCAAAAGGAGGGCCACCAGCAAGTTTGCTGGTGGCCCTCGTGTTTTACTGGAGCCTTGTTCGGTCGACTCTCGACCTCCTCGCCTGCGGCAAGCGGGTCTTTACTTGGTCGCGTATCCGTCCGGGTTGGTGGACTGCCAGCGCCAGCTGTCAGCGC
>CAVBAM010000299.1:0-2551 GCA_963593315.1 Candidatus Methanomethylophilaceae archaeon
TCGTCCGTCTCGCCCTCCGGCAGCGGGAATTTCGGCAGAATGGAGTCGCGCTCAAGCACGACGTTGCACTTCTCGGCGACCTCGACGGTGGTATCGCATGCCTCGGGGAATTCCGCCAAGGCCTCGCGCATCTCCTCTTCCGTCTTCATGTAGAACTGATCGTTCTCGAACTTCATGCGATTCGTCTCGTTCACCGCCGAACCGGTGCCGATGCACAGCATGATGTCCTGCGCCTTCGCATCCTCCTGCAGCAGGTAATGGAAATCGTTCGTACCAATGGTTTTCAGGCCGGCCTGCTGTGCGACCTGGGTGAGCTGACGGTTCAGCTCGGTTTGCGTCAGGCCGCCGTCGGTGCGGATGCCCTGATTCTGCAGCTCGATATAGAAGTCGCCCGGCTCGAAGCAGCTAGCGAACTTATTGGCCCACTCGACCGCCTCATCGAACTGGCGATTATCCAGAAGCTTCGGGATGATGCCCGCGATGCAAGCCGACGAGCCAATAATGCCCTTGCCGTATTTCTGCAACATAGAAAAGGTAGTACGCGGCTTATAGTAGAAGTTGTCGACGTGCGATTCGCTGACCAGGTGCAACAAGTTGTGATAGCCTTCGTTGGTCTTCGCCAGCAGCAGCAGGTGATACAGCTTCGGCTTGATGTCCTTACGAAGCTCCTCGTCAACGGTGAAGTAAACCTCGCAACCGTAAATGGGCTTGACCTTCTTGCCGGTCTCCTTTTCCACGGCAGCGCAGGCGTCGCAAAGCTCGGGAACGCCGGACATGACGCCATGGTCGGTAATGGCAATTGCCGGCATGTCCAAATCGGCGGCGCGACGCACCATATCCTTGATGTGAGTCAAGCCGTCAAGCAGGGAATATTCGGTATGGTTGTGCAAATGTACGAATGCCATCTGATGTGCCTCGAATCCGCGAGTTGTGTTCGTCTCACATCATAGCAGCCGCCATCAAAGTCGCACACCGAACAAACGATGGTTTCCAAGCGAAGCCACAACTTGCCAGGCGGCGCGCCCTGCGCCTAGCAGTGGGTCCGCCACGAGGCAACTTTGCACCCCGAAGCGCGCCCCTAAGACACAAAAATCCCCCTGCCCGGAAGGGGCAGGGGGATCCGCAAGTGCAGCCGTTACGGTACGACCATCGCGTTGCCAGCAGTCGAAAACGGCCGCTGTTACTTGCTCAAGTCAGACCACTAAGCAGCCACAGGTTCAGCGCTGTCGGCAAGGATGATCACCTTGCTGTCAGTCACCTGCACGTAGCCACCCTTGACTTCGAAGCGTTGCACGTCGCCACCGGCGGGCGTCAGGCGAATCTCGCCATCGGCCAGCACCGACACCAAGGGCGCGTGACCGGCCAAAAAGCCCATCTCGCCCTCGATGCCCGGAACGACGACCATCTCGGCCTCGCAGGAAAGAAGCTTTGCAGCAGGTGTGACGATGTCGCACATGAAGCTAGCCATACTACGCTTCTTCCTTCTTCATCTCTTCGTACGCGGCGTACACGTCGTCGATGCCGCCCTTCAGGCGGAAGCACTGCTCGGGGATCTCGTCGCACTCGCCGTCGAGGATGGCGGCGAAGGAGCGAACGGTGTCCTCCATCTTGACGTACTTGCCGGCCAGGCCGGTGAACTGCGTAGCCACGTGGAAGCACTGGCCGAAGAACTGCTGAGCCTTACGTGCACGAGACACGGTCAGCTTCTGCTCCTCGGACAGCTCGTCCATACCCAGGATGGCGATGATGTCCTGCAGGTCCTTATAGTTCTGCAGCAGCTCCTGGATGCCGGTAGCCACACGATAGTGCTCCTCGCCGACGATAGCCGGGTCGAGAGCGCGAGACGTGGACTCCAGCGGGTCGACGGCCGGGTAGATGCCCAGCTCGGCGATGGAGCGGGACAGAACCGTCTTCGCGTCCAGGTGCGTGAACGTCGTGGCCGGGGCGGGGTCGGTCAAGTCGTCGGCAGGTACGTAAACGGCCTGCACGGACGTGATGGAACCCGTGGTCGTGGACGTGATGCGCTCCTGCAGGTCGCCCATCTCCGTTGCCAGCGTGGGCTGGTAACCAACGGCGGAAGGCATGCGGCCGAGCAGTGCGGACACCTCGGAGCCGGCCTGCGTGAAGCGGAAGATGTTGTCCACGAACAGCAGAACGTCCTGGCCCTGATCACGGAAGTACTCGGCCTCGGTCAGACCAGCCAGGCCGACGCGCAGACGAGCTCCCGGAGGTTCGTTCATCTGGCCGTAAACCAGGCAGGTCTTGTTGATAACGCCGGAGTCGCTCATCTCCAGGTACAGGTCGGTACCCTCACGGGTACGCTCACCAACGCCGGTGAACACCGAAGTGCCGCCGTGCTCCTGAGCCAGGTTGTTGATGAGCTCCTGGATAATAACGGTCTTGCCAACGCCAGCACCGCCGAACAGGCCGGTCTTGCCGCCCTTAACGAACGGCTCGATCAGGTCGATGGCCTTGATGCCCGTCTCGAAGATCTCAGTCTTCGTGACCAGCTCGTCATACTCGGGAGCAGGACGATGGATGGGCATGAAGC
>CAVBAM010000300.1:0-2550 GCA_963593315.1 Candidatus Methanomethylophilaceae archaeon
CTCCCACTACGGCCGCATGTGCCCCATCGAGACGCCTGAAGGCCCCAACATCGGCCTGATTGGCTCGCTGGCGACCTTCGGCCGCATCAACCCCTACGGCTTCATCGAGACGCCGTACCGCCGTGTCGTCGACGGCAAGGTCACCGACGAGATCGACTACCTGACGGCCGACGAGGAGGAGAACCACACGATCGCCCAGGCCAACGACTCGTTCAACCTGGAAACGCGTGAGTTCGGCACCTTCGACAAGGACGGCAACTTCACCAAGGCCACCCGCGTGCTGTGCCGCACCAAGGACGCCGACGGCGTGTTCGGCGAGCCTGGCGAGGTCCCGCCCGAGCAGGTTGACTACATGGACGTCTCCCCGCGCCAGATGACCTCGGTCGCTACGTCGCTCATCCCGTTCTTGGAGCACGACGACGCAAACCGCGCCCTCATGGGTTCGAACATGCAGCGTCAGGCCGTGCCGCTGCTCAAGCCGCATGCGCCGCTCGTCGGCACCGGCATGGAGCACCGTCTCGCAGTCGACTCCGGCGAAATCCTCATCGCGCAGAACCCCGGCGTGGTCGACTACGTCGACGGTCAGAACATCATCGTGCTGAACAACGACGGCGAGTACGACGAGTACGCCGTGCCGAAGTTCCAGCGCTCCAACCAGTCCGGCTGCATCAACCACCGCCCGATCGTCCGCAAGGGCGACGAGGTGGCTGCAGGCGACGTGCTCGCCGACGGCCCGTCGTGCGACGGTGGCGAGCTGGCGCTCGGCCAGAACCTCATGGTCGCCTACATGCCGTGGGAAGGCTACAACTACGAGGACGCCATCATCGTCTCCGAGCGCGTGGTGTCCGAGGACCTGCTGACCTCCATCCACATCAGCGAATACGAGATCGACGCCCGCGACACGAAGCTCGGTCCCGAGGAGATCACCCGCGAGATTCCCAACATCTCCGAGGACATGATCGGCGACTTGGACTCCGACGGCATCATCCGCGTCGGCGCCGAGGTTTTCCCGGGCGACGTGCTGGTGGGCAAGGTTACCCCGAAGGGCGAAACCGAGCTCACCGCCGAGGAGCGCCTGCTGCGCGCCATCTTCGGCGAGAAGGCCCGCGAGGTCCGCGACACCTCCCTGAAGGTGCCGCACGGCTCCGGTGGCCGCGTCATCGGTATCAACCGCTTCAGCCGCGCCGCCGGCGACGAGCTGGCTCCGGGCGTGAACGAACTCGTGCGCATCTTCGTCGCTCAGAAGCGTAAGGTCCAGCAGGGCGACAAGCTCTCCGGCCGCCACGGCAACAAGGGCGTTATCTCCCGCGTGCTGCCGGTCGAGGACATGCCCTACCTGGCCGACGGCACCCCGATCGACGTCATGCTCAACCCGCTGGGCGTGCCTTCGCGTATGAACGTCGGTCAGCTGCTCGAAAACCACCTGGGCTGGGCCGCGAAGTGGGGCTGGTCCGACGAAGAGGGCTCAACCGAACCCGTCGAGGGCCCGCAGTTCGTGGCCACGCCGGTGTTCGACGGCGCCACCGAGGATGAAATCTCCGACGCCATCGACGCCGCGAACCGCAACCTCATCAACATCAACCATGCCAAGTACGGCGACCTGGCGCGCGACGAGTTCGTCCCGCAGCTGTCCCGCACCGGCAAGGCATGGCTGTACGACGGCCGCACGGGCGAGAAGTTCCGCGAGCCCATCACGGTCGGCCAGACCTACATCCTGAAGCTCGGCCACATGGTCGACGACAAGATCCACGCACGCTCGACCGGCCCTTACAGCCTGATCACGCAGCAGCCGCTCGGCGGCAAGGCGCAGTTCGGCGGCCAGCGCTTCGGCGAGATGGAGGTGTGGGCGCTCTACGCTTACGGCGCCTCCAACGTGCTGCAGGAGATTTTGACCGTGAAGTCCGACGACACGTCGGGCCGCGTGAAGTCCTACGAGGCCATCGTCAAGGGCGAGAACACGCCCGCGCCGGAGGTCCCGGAAAGCTTCAAGGTTCTGGTCAAGGAAATGAAGTCGCTGTGCCTCAACGTCGAGCTGGAAGGCCATGACCACCAGACCATCGACGTGACGCATGACCCGGAGCTTGACAACGTCAAGGCCGACGACGATTCGGCGCTGTACAACGCCATCGCGGCCGACGCCCGCAAGACCGAGGATGAGGACGCCAGCGCATTGGATAGCATCGCTGCCGAACTGGGAGAATTGATGGGCGAAACCAAAGAAAACGACACGAACGACCTGATCGGCAAGGAGGACGAGCGATAAATGACGACCGAATTCGACGTTAACAACTTCGACGCCTTGCGCATCTCCTTGGCGTCCGCCGAGGATATCCGCAGCTGGTCGCGCGGCGAGGTCAAGAAGCCCGAGACCATCAACTACCGCACGCTCAAGCCGGAAAAGGACGGCCTGTTCTGCGAGAAGATCTTCGGCCCCACGAAGGACTGGGAGTGCGCGTGCGGCAAGTACAAGCGCGTCCGCTTCAAGGGCATCGTGTGCGAGCGCTGCGGCGTCGAGGTGACGCGCAGCAAGGTTCGCCGCGAGCGCATGGG
>CAVBAM010000301.1:0-2542 GCA_963593315.1 Candidatus Methanomethylophilaceae archaeon
TGGCAGCCATCGTCTGATAACGGTCGTCACCGAAGATGCGATCAATGCTTACCTCGTCCGGTTCGGGCGTACCCGAATGCTGCGGCAGGATGACGTTGGCATCCTTACCATAACGGGCGGTCAGCGTCGAAAGATCCTCGGAGATGTAGTTGTTGAAGCAATACAGGTCGTTCAGGTACACGTTCGCGCCGACCTTCAGGCCGGTCAGCTTGTTGTCGTTGCACTTCAGGTAATTCAGCTGCGCCAGCGCCGAAACATCCAGGCTAGTGATCGCGTTGTTGTCGCAGTACAGGTTCGTCAGCGACGTGCAGCCCGAAACGTTGAGCGCGCTCAGCTGGTTGCTCGAGCAGTACAGCTTGGAAAGCAGCGTGCAGCTGCCCAGGGTAAGCGATGTCAACTTGTTTTCACTCACGTCAACATAGGCGAGCGCGGTGAACCCGGACAAGTCGAGCGTCGTCAACGCGCATCCGCGCACCTTCAGCTGCGCGAGCGTCGTCTTGACGGCGGAAAGGTCGACGGAGGTCACCTTCACCGCGCCGGCGCCCGCGTTGACGATGACGCCCGTCACCGGCACGCCCTCCACCTGGGCGGGAACCGTCGGCGTCAAGCTCGTACCCTTGTAGGCGGTAAGCGTCACCGCGGTGCCGTTGGAAGTCCACTGCCACCCGTCGGCGGTAGTGCCCGACGTGGCGGCGGCAAGCGTCGCGTCCGCATCGTCGGCAACCATCGCCAAGCCGGTGCCCTGCGCAACCGCGACAAGCTCGGCATCGCTCAGCGGCCCGGCGGCAGCAACCGCCGCCTCGACCGACGGCGCCTCAGCAA
Organism: Candidatus Methanomethylophilaceae archaeon; assembly: GCA_963593315.1. Taxonomy (GTDB): domain Bacteria; phylum Actinomycetota; class Coriobacteriia; order Coriobacteriales; family Eggerthellaceae; genus Senegalimassilia. The sequence goes on from CAVBAM010000301.1 coordinate 823, forward strand.
CCTCACCGGCCGCCCCATCGGTCCAAACGCCCTCGGCCCACGCCGCCGATGGCGCTAACGTCAGCACCAGCGCCCCGGACAGAAACGTCCGCCCTGCGCGCCCCATCATCGTTTTCCGCATATCGTTTCCTTTCTCGCATCGCAGCCGAAAGCCGCGCTCCTTCATATATTTACTCGCCCTCACAGCGAAATCGCCACGCTTCTTTCCTCGCCCAGCTTGTCGATGTGCACGCGGCACACCTCCACCTGCGCATTGTACAGACGCTCGAGCATCGCGGTGGTCACCACCTCTTGCGGCGTGCCCGTCTGCACCACGCGACCGTCCTGCATGGCCACCACCCAGTCGGCGCAATAGAACGCATGATTGGGGTCGTGCGTGACCATCAGCACGCTCATACCACCCGCCACCAGGTTCTTCATCTGCGAAAGCACCACCTGCTGGTTGCCGAAGTCCAGGCTCGCCGTCGGTTCGTCCATGATAAGCACGTCGGGCTGCTGCGCCAACGCCCGCGCGATGAGCACGAGCTGCTGCTGCCCGCCGGAAAGCTCGGTGTACACCTCGTGCGCCAAATCCTGAATGCCCAGCGTCTCCATCGCTTGGTAGGCGATGTCGCGGTCCTGCGCATTTTCGTGCGTAAGCGTGTTGATGTAGGGCGTGCGCCCCAAAATGACCACGTCGGCGACGGAAAACGGGAACGGCGGCGTGTGCGCCTGCGGGATGTAGGCGAACCGCCGCGCACGGTCGCGCTCGTCCAGGGAAAGCACTTCCTTGCCGTTAACCAGCACGCTGCCGCCCGTCGGGCGGATAAGCCCCATCACGTTTTTGAGCGTGGTGGTTTTCCCGCAGCCGTTTGCGCCGATGATGCACGCGAACTGGCCGTCGCGCACCTCGAAGGACACGTCGTGGACGATCTCGACATCGCCGTACGCACAGCGCAGGCCCTTCACCTGGAGCATTACGACCACCCCCTCATGTTGCGCTTGAAGATGAACAGGAACACCGGCACGCCCACGATGGACGTCAGAATGCCGATGGGCAGCTCCGGCGTGAAACATACGCGGCAGATGTCATCGATGACCAGCAGAAATGTTGCACCGAAGAACATGGACACCGGCAGCAGCACCCGGTAGTTCGGGCCGACCACCGCGCGCGCGAGGTGCGGGATGACCAGGCCCACCCAGCCGATGATGCCGGCCACGGCCACGCTCACCGAGGTCAGGAGCGTGGCGGCGAAGATGACGATGATGCGCGTACGCTTCGTGTTGATGCCGAGCGAACGCGCTTCCTCGTCGCCGAAGCTCATAACGTTGAGCTTCCAACTTTGGGAAAGCAGCACCACGAAGCCGATGAGCATCGGCGCGAGCGCCAGCCAGAAATCGCGCCCGAGCACGTCGGCGAACGACCCCATCAGCCAGTAGGTGATCTCGGGCAGCTTGTCGTTGGAGTCGGCCAGAAGCTTCACCATGGACGTGCCCGCCTGGAACAGCGTCGATACCATGATGCCGCCAAGCACCAACCCCAACAGCGCGTCATATTTGACCAGGCCGTTCATGGACACGGTAAGGCCCACGGCAAGAAGACCGCCTATGAAGGCGAACAGCTGCACCATCAGCCCGTCCAGGTTGAGCAAAAGTGCGATGCACGCGCCCAGGCTCGCACCAGCTGCCGCGCCGAGCAGGTCGGGCGAAGTGAGCGGGTTGCGGAACATGCCCTGGTAGC
>CAVBAM010000302.1:0-2532 GCA_963593315.1 Candidatus Methanomethylophilaceae archaeon
TCGCAGAGAAGGCCAACACCGCCTGGGGCGACGCCCAGAACATCGGTGCCAACGCCGGCAGCAGCGCCCAGCAGGCCTATCAGGCTGCCAGCATCCGCGGTCAGGAAGTCGTTTCCAACGTGAGCGCCCGCGTGCAGGAAGTGGCCAGCAACATCAAGCCGTCCTTCACGCAGAACAACGACGAGCTGCGCGCAAAGATCGAAGCCGCCCGTCAGCGCATCGCCAACCAGGTCGCCAAGAATGCCGAGGAGGACAGCGCCGCTGCCGCCGAGGAGCCGGTCGAGACCGAGCCCGTCGCCGAGGAAGCCGCTGTCGAAGCCGAGCCCGCCGCTGAGGAAGAGGCCGAAGCTCCTGCCGAGAAGACGGACGCTGAATAAGCATCGAACCAGATGAATTAACTGCGAAGCGGCACGCCCCATCGCGTAATGCGCGTGGCGGGTGTGCCGCTTCCTTGCTATACGGGGGAAGAACATGGCAAGCAAGCTGATAACCACCAACGAGCTGACCGGTACGCGCGTCATCGGCGGCAAGAAGGGCACGAAGCGCATCGGGAAGGTTCGCCGCTTCGTGTTCCATCCGAAGGAAAAGCGCGTGATCGGGTTCGTGGTCAAGCGGCCCGACTTGCTGTGGATGTTCCATCGCGCGGACCAGTTCGTGCCCATCGACGGTTACGACCTCGTCGACGGGCGCATCGTGTTGCACCCCGATGCCGCCACGAGCGGCAAGGCAGCCTGCAAAGCTATGGGCCTGAATTGGGATGAATGCATTCTGTGGGTGGGCTTGCCCGTCATGACCGAAGGCGGCGAGTCGCTCGGATATGTGGGCAACGTCACGTTCAACCGCCTCACCGGCGCCGTGGACACGTTCGAAACCGACAGCGGCGCCACCTCGAACGCGCTTTTGGGCAAGCGCAAGATCCCGGCAAGCATGATGCGCGGATTCAAGCGCGGCGTCGGCGCGGCGTTGGCCAACATGGGCGAGGAAGGCGTGGCTACCGACGAAGTCCAGCTGGGTGCCATCCTCGTTTCCAACGAGGCTGCCGACCTCGATGCAGAAGGAGGCGTTGCGGAAAAGGCCGGTCAGGCCACCGCGGTTGCCATGGACAAGGTCCATTCCGCCACCGAGGCGGCAAAACCCATGGTGAGCAAGGCGGCCGCCGCCACTGGCGAGGCGGTGAACAAGGGCGCCTACGCCACGGGCAAGCAGATCAGCCGCTCGACGCACATGTTCCAGGATTTCAAGGACGAATACAAAAAGGCCGTCGGCGCTTCGGACGGCTCCGCCGCGAAGAAGGCCGGGTCGGGTGCAGGATCGTCTTCCGCGTCCGCGAAGAAGGCCTCTTCCGGTAAAAGTTCGGCCGGTACCGCGGCGAAGAAGAAGGCCGCCCCGAAAAAGAAGAACATGTTCGCGTCGTTCAAGGACGAGTACGACAAAGCGCGCCGAGGTGAGTAACGCCTGATGGGAAGTAACCTCAAGAAAAAGATGAAGCGTCGGGGCCAGAAGGCCTCCGCGCGCGGGGGTTCCGCCCGCAGCCGTCGTAGCGCCAGCAAACGCCACTACCAACAAGCAGCGGCCGACGACCGCCGCGCCGCGTTGAAGGAGCATGCGCAGGAGCGCCGTGAAAAGCTGCAGGAAAAGGCGAACGAGGAAACCGAGCTGCACGGTCGCCAGGTGCGCAACGGCGACATCTTCAAGATCGTCGGCTTGGTGGCGTTCATCGCCATCATGGCGTTGGTTTTCTGGCTGTTGTGGCCCTACATCCACGATCTGTTCGAGCCTGGCGGCGTCGACAAGGTTATCAACGACATCCGCGCCGCCGGCCCCATGGGCTTCCTGATTTTGCTCGCCTTGCAGTTTCTGCAGATCGTCGTCGCGTTCATCCCTGGCGAGGCCACGCAAATGGCTGCGGGCATGCTCTACGGCCCATGGGTCGGCTCGCTTATTCTGATTGTCGGCTGCGTGCTTTCGAGCGCCTTCGTCTTTACGGTGGTCCACCGGCTGGGCGCGCCGTTCGTGCGGGACATGGTGTCGGAAAAGTGGATGACTAAGTTCGACAAGTTCCAAAAATCGGGGAAGCTCGAGCTGACGATCTTCATCCTGTTCCTGATTCCCGCCATGCCCAAAGACGTGTTCACGTACTTGGTGCCGCTGACGGAGATGCGCATGCGCACGTTTTTGGTCCTGACCAACGTCGCGCGCATTCCCGGCATCCTGGTGTCTACGTATGCGGCAAGCGGCCTGGTCGATGGCAACGTGTGGCAGAGCATCGTTATTTTCGCGGTCTTCGCGGTCGTGGCGGTGGTGTGCCTCATCTTCCGTGAGCGCCTCATGGGCTCCCTGGAAAAGCTTTCCCATAAGAAGTAACGGCCTGGTTTCAGGCGGGGGACTCCTTCCGTTTCCGTGGTAAACCCTAGTATCAGACGAGAAGGAGGTGCTCATGAACGAGCCGACCAACCAGCAAGCGCAAGACGAGGTTGCCGCCGCGGAAGCGGCGTTGAAGGCCGCGCAAGAGCGCCTCGATGCCGCGCGTAA
>CAVBAM010000303.1:0-2527 GCA_963593315.1 Candidatus Methanomethylophilaceae archaeon
CCATCGAGATCCAGATCAAGATGGCCCAGGGCGCCAAGCCCGGCGAGGGCGGCCATCTGCCCGGCAAGAAGGTCTACCCCTGGATCGCCGAGGTGCGCCGTTCCACCCCCGGCGTGGGCCTCATCTCCCCGCCGCCGCACCATGACATCTACTCCATCGAGGACTTGGCCGAGCTCATCTTCGACCTGAAGAATGCCAACCCCGGCGCACGCGTTTCCGTGAAGCTGTGCGCGCTGGCGGGCGTGGGCACCATCGCCACCGGCGTGGCGAAGGGCGGCGCGGACAAGATCACCATCTCCGGCCACAACGGCGGCACGGGCGCGGCCCCGCGCGACTCCATCTACCATGCGGGCATCCCGTTCGAAATCGGCCTGGCCGAAACCCAGCAGACGCTTCTGCGCAACGGCCTGCGCAGCCGCGTGGTCGTGGAAACCGACGGCAAGCTCATGTGCGGCCGCGACGTGGCCATCGCCGCGCTGCTCGGCGCCGAGGAGTTCGGCTTCGCCACCATGCCGCTCGTGGCCATGGGCTGCATGATGCAGCGCGACTGCCAGCAGGACACCTGCCCGGTGGGCATCGCCACGCAGAACTGCAAGCTGCGCGGCTGCTTCAACGGCAAGCCGGAATACGTCGTCAACTTCATGATGTACGTGGCCGAGGAAATGCGCGAGATCATGGCGCGCCTGGGCTTCCGCACCGTCGAGGAAATGGTCGGCCACCCCGAGTGTCTGCGCCAGGTGAGCGTCGAGGGCAATTGGAAGGCCAACGAGATGGACCTGACCGATATGCTGGCCAGCGTCACCAACGAGTTCGGCCGCGCCATCCCCGGCGCCGAGGGCAAGCACTTCCTGCCCTCGATGGCCGCCGATTGCGGGCTTGACAAGGCGCTCGACGCCACGTTGTTCATTCCGTACACGGCAAGCGCCCGCGAGCACTTGGAGCCCATCCGCTTCCGCGCCGACATCGCCAACGTCAACCGCTGCGTGGGCACGATGCTGGGCAGCCAGGTGACGCGCCAGCATCCCGAGGGCCTGCCCGAGGGCTCCATCACGGTGGACTGCGACGGTTCGGGTGGCCAGAGCTTCGGCGCGTTTCTGCCGAAGGGCGTCACGCTCAACATCACCGGCGACGCCAACGACTACTTCGGCAAGGGCCTCTCCGGCGGCATCCTGACGGTGCGCCCGCCTGAAGCGGCCACCTACAAGTTCGACGAGAACGTGGTCATCGGAAACGTCGCCTTCTACGGCGCCACCAGCGGCAAGGGCTTCGTGAACGGCCTTTCCGGCCAGCGCTTCGCCGTGCGCAACTCCGGCGCCACCGTGGTCGTCGAGGGCGTGGGCAACCACGGCTGCGAGTACATGACCGGCGGCGTGGCGCTTATCTTGGGCGAGGTCGGGCCGAACTTCGCGGCCGGCATGTCCGGCGGCGTGGCCTACGTCTACGACAAGTACGGCACGCTCGCCGATAACTGCAACCTCGAGATGGTCCGTTTGTGCGAGCCTTCCCCCGAGGAGATCGAGCTCATCCACGGGCTTATCGAGGAGCATGCCGAGCGCACCGCATCGCCGCGCGGCATCAAGCTGCTGTACCAGTTCAACACGCTGAAGCATCACTTCGTCAAGGTGATCCCGCGCGACTATGAGCGCGTGATGGATGCCGTGGCGGCCGCCGAGGCGCAGGGCAAGTCGCATGAAGAGGCGTTGCAGATCGCATTCGACGCCATGACGGAAGGGAAGTAGGCCATGGGTAAGCCAGGAGCGTTTTTGGAGCATGGGCGGTGCGCCCACAGCCTGCGTCCCGTCGCCGAGCGCACGCAGGATTTCAACGAGCTGCATGTGAACCTCGCGCCCGCCGAGACGCAGGTGCAGGCGAGCCGCTGCATGGCGTGCGGTGTGGCGTTCTGCCAGTTCGGCGCGTCGTTCGGCAAGGCCCGCCCGTCGGGTTGCCCGCTGCACAACCTTATTCCCGAGTGGAATGACCTGGTGTATCGCGGCCAGTGGGGCGAGGCAGCCAAGCGCCTGTCGCTCACAAGCCCGATGCCGGAGTTCACGAGCCGCGTGTGCCCGGCGCTGTGCGAGGCGGCCTGCAACTTGGGCCGCAACGACGAGCCCGAGACCATCCACGACAACGAGCGCGCCATTTCCGATTGGGAATGGGCGAACGGCGGGCCGCGCCGCTTCGAGCCGGCCGGCGCCGATGCGCCGAAGGTGGCCGTGATCGGGTCCGGCCCGGCGGGCCTGACGGCGGCGTGGGAGCTAGCCCGCCGCGGGGCGCGCGTGACCGTGGTTGAGCGCCACGACCGCGCCGGCGGCCTGTTGATGTACGGCATCCCCAACATGAAGCTGGAGAAGTCGGTGGTGCAGCGCCGCGTCGACCTGATGGTCGAGCTGGGCGTGGAATTCCGCTTGAACACCGATGCGGCCGATACGGCGGTCGCAGCCGGCTTGGCCGGTGAGTTCGACGCCGTGGTGGTTGCCGCGGGCGCCTGCGCGGCGCGTGGCGTCGGGGCGGAAGGCTTCGACGAAGG
>CAVBAM010000304.1:0-2525 GCA_963593315.1 Candidatus Methanomethylophilaceae archaeon
ATGATCGTTGCAGCGTGCTGCACCATTTTAGGATTCGTCCTAGAAGTCATCGACCGCTTTCGACGCAGGAGGTGAGAAAAGAAAATGATTGTTAATGCAAAAGTTCCCGGCTAAGCTGCCCATGGCAGAACCCAATCAGGTGCCGTCAGCGAAACGGCACGGACGACCCGCCGCTCTGGATTTCGGTCGGCTCGCTTCCGGACGGCAGATTCGCCGAGCTGATTGGATTCATGGATATCGACGGCGTTTGGTGCGTGTTCCACGCAATGGTGCCGCCAACGAAGAAGTTCAAACGCGAACTGGGATGGAGGCAGACATGAATGGAATCGTTGCCGAGAACGGCAAGATCGTGACCGACGAAATGATTGCCGATTGGGAAAACGCGCTTGAGTGCGACGAGTGGCCTAGCGGCTGGGTTAACGTTGGCGAAATCGTCGAGGGTAAGCTTCCGAAGGCCGCGGCCGAAACCGTGACGCTGTCTCTCAAGGTTCCAGTCGCCATGAAACGCGCACTTGAGAAGGAAGCAAAGGCCGAGGGCAAGTCGACGGGCGCATATGCTCGCGGAATCCTCGCCGACGGCCTCATGTCCATAGCGTAAAGCTCTGTGAGACCAGGGCGGTGCTCGCACCCTGCGGGTAGTTTCTGATCGCGCCAGCGAGAAACCACCCCTGCAACGCCCGCACGGGGCGCCGGCCGCAGCACCGTTATGCGGGGGCGTTTTCTTGGTTGCGGCGGTTGTCCCAGGTTATGTCGTGTTCCTTGTAGTAGTCGGGCGCGTCGTTGCCCGAGGAGCTGATCGGGTCGCTTCCGGTGATGGTGTCGGCGATATCGCGCACGAACTTCACGAACAGGCTGGAATCGTCCTGATCGAGCGTGTCGAAATCCATGGCGAACTCCACCGCACCGCCCACAATGTCGTCGGTGCATTGCGGGTCGTCGCCGTCGAGCCAAATGACCACCGTGTACTTGTCAACGTTGCCCACCTGGAAGTTCTCTTCCGCATACGTGCACACGGTGCTGTCGGACTCGAAGCTCGTGCAGCCCGCCTCGGCCCCGCCGTCAGCAGCTGCGGCGGCATACGTCGTCGCCTCGCCGTTTCGCCACACGCGCACGCGCGCGGCCTTCTCCACGCCCTTCGACGCCGACGCGATTTTCACCTTGGCGCTGTAGTTGAGGTCCACCTTGCCGCCGTTGCGGATATAGAACGTGTACGCGACGTAGTTCTTGCCATTGTGGCTTCCGTCGACGTCGTTGAGATTGTCGGGCAGGTCCTCCGCCGCGATGTTCGTGCCGTTCGACACCACCTCGGCCTCAAGGCGCGCGGTCGCGTCGCCGAAGTTCGGCTCGTCGGCAATAGCGACGCCGTAGCGGAACAGCTCCAGGCGGTTCAGATTGATGGTGAAGTTGCCCATGTTCTCCTGCATGAACGCGAAGGCAAACAACGTGCAGAACAGCAGGATAAGCACGATAAGCGCCTTCTGCATGGTGCCCAGGCGCAGAAGCGCAGCGCCGATGCGCTGCATGCGGCGTTTGGGCAGGTACATGGACACGACCGCGTCGGCGTCAGTGGGGTCCACCCCGTCGGCGGCCATGGCCCGCTCAAGTTCCTCGATGCGCACCACGCCCTGCTTGCGGCTTATCTTGTCCAGGCGTTTTTGCGCGCGCTTGGCGCGACGGGCTTCCTTGGGGGAAAGCGGCGCGCCAGCGGGCGCATCGGTTGATTCGGGCGCAGCGATATCCGCGACACCCTTGGATTCGGGCGCCTCTTCCCCGCTTTTCTTATGTCCGAACAGCGCCATGCTCTACAGCTTAAACTTCGTGCGCAGGTGATTGATGTAGGCGCCGAGGGCCTCACGCTCAAGGTCGTTCCCGAAACGCAGCTGAAGGCCGCAGACGTTGCGGTAGACGCTGCCCTTGGGCGCCTGGCGCACCCAGCACACGATTCCGAGCTGCGGCGCAATCTCGTGCGTTTGCCCGTCGAGCGCAACCGGGGGCAGGTTCACCTGCAACGCCTCGCCCACGTCGGGATAGTCGTTCAGGAAAAGAGCCATACCGCCTGCGGAAACGTCGGCAGTCATGGCTTCCTCGGTTTCGGTGGAGCCATTCGCAAGGTCACGCGCGTACGTGAGATGCATGGAAATCTTGAAGCGCTCGTCGCGGCGCTGGAGAAACACCCGCTCCTCGGCCACTTTGCGCATTTTCCAGAAGGTGCGGATGCCGGCCTTCTCGACGGCCTCGGGATAGGCGGCGATCATGAACGTGTCGGCGCCCACGGTATAGCGCAGGTGAAACTTCTGGCTGATGTCAAGCGGGAGCGGCTTGCCGTTGAGCATGGGAGCGCTCATCAGGAAGAAGGCGTCATCAATGGCTTTCTTGAACGTGGCCATCATGTTGAAGTCGGTCTGATTGCCCACCGGCGCGTCGAGGGCCACCTGCAGCTTCGTACCCGGCTGTATCTGGAGTTCCGCCATCTTCCTCTTCCCTGAACGCTTGCGAATCTTTGCCATTATAAACGCTTGGCGGGA
>CAVBAM010000305.1:0-2519 GCA_963593315.1 Candidatus Methanomethylophilaceae archaeon
CGGTCATGCCGGAAAGCTTGTCGTAGAGGCGGAAGTAGTTCTGCAGCGTGATGGTCGCCAGCGTCTGGTTCTCCTCGCGCACCAGCACATGCTCCTTGGCCTCCAGCGCCTGATGCAGGCCCTCGGAGTAGCGACGGCCCTCCATGATGCGGCCGGTGAACTCGTCGACGATCTTAACCTCGCCGTCGACCACCACATAGTCGACGTCGCGATGGAACAAGAACTGCGCCTTCAAGGCCTGCTGCAGGTGATTGGGCAGCTGACCGGAGGGGTCGGCGTAGATGTCGTCGATGCCGAGCATCGTTTCTATGCGCGTCAAGCCCACCTCGGTGGCATTGATGGTGCGCTTGGCCTCGTCCATCTCGAAGTCCTCGTCGAGCTTCAAGGCCGGCATGACGCGGGCGAACTTGTTGTAGGTGTCGGCGGCCTGCGTGCCCGCGCCGGAGATGATCAGCGGCGTGCGCGCCTCGTCGATGAGGATGGAGTCGACCTCGTCGACCACGGCGAAGTGATGCCCGCGCTGCACGCGGCCCTCGGCGCGCGTGACCATGTTGTCGCGCAGGTAGTCGAAGCCGAACTCGGCGTTGGTGCCGTAGGTGACGTCGCAGGCGTAGGCGCGCTTCTTCGCGTCGGGGCGCATGCCGTTCTGGATAAGGCCGACGCTCATGCCGAGGAAGGCATAGATGCGGCCCATCCACTGGCTGTCGCGGCGGGCCAGGTAGTCGTTGACCGTGACGATGTGCACGTTCTCGCCGCCGAGGGCGTTTAAGTAACCCGCCAGCGTGGAAACGAGCGTCTTGCCCTCGCCCGTGCGCATCTCGGCGATCTGGCCGTCGTTTAGGGCCATGCCGCCGATGAGCTGCACGTCGAAGTGGCGCATCCCCGTCACGCGCACCGATGCCTCGCGCACGGCGGCGAAGGCCTCGGGCAGCACGTCGGTCTCCGTCTCGCCGGCCTTTATGCGCTCGCGCAGCGCGGCGGTGACCGCACGCAGTTCCTCGTCGGACTTCGCCTGCATCTGCGCTTCCAGGCTGTTGATCTTATTGACCGTCGCCTGGTACTTCTTCATCTGTTTGCCCTCACCGAAGGTGAGCAGCTTGGAGAGGAAACCTGCCATGTACGCGCCATCCCTTTCACGGCCTTGCGGCCGCGTTTATACGAATTTTCGAACAATCTGGTTAACTGTAGCATATACGTGCGCCCCGCCCCGCGCGCTCGGCAATCTCGACACCTTTTTCTCAGGCTAACTTACCGCGGGTCAGGCCGCGCGGGCGGGCGGCTGCGGGCCGGGCCGCGCGGGCGGGCGGCTGCGGGCCGGGTCGGACCGCCGAAGCGAAATCGCCCGAGGGCGGCCCGACCCCGCCGGAACGCAAGATGCCCACGCGGCTAGGAAAGCGTCTCTTCAGTCTCGATGATGCTTTGGTAGAGCTGCACGATTTCCCGGGCCGGGTCGATGCCAAGCCCTTCGGAGAGCATCTTGCGGCAGTTGAAGTAGGTGTTCAGCGCAGCGGTGCGCTGAAGTGCCGCTATCTGCGCGCGCATGAGCGCGGCGTAGACGTCTTCGCGGGAATCGTCGCGACGCAGCGCCGCCTGGGCGAACCAAAGCCCCTGCTGCGGCTCCCCCGACTTGATCAGCGACAACGACGCGGCCACGAGCGCGTCGACCAAGCGTCCGCGCATCTGGATGCGCAGGCCGTCGATGGCGGGGTTGCCCGCGTCACCGGGGAGAAGGTCTCCGGCGAACACGTCCTCGACGCGCTTGACGAGCTGCGACCAGCCGCCCTGCCCCGGCTGATTGAACAGCAGCATGCGGCACACCTCCTCAAGCTCCAAGGCGTCGCTTGCCAAAAGCGAGGCGTCGATGGCGAGGCTTTTGTGCCTGCGGATCAGATATGGGCACGAACCATCGGGGAGCCTGAGCGCCTTCTTCACGCAGCACCAGGTCGAATCGAGGTTCTTGCGGGCCGCATCGTAGTCCGAATCGGGATAGAGCATGTCCATGAGCTTGTCGCGGGAGAGGTCCCTGCCCCGGTTCAAGACGAGCAGCGCAAGCAGCACGCGCACTTTCTGCCGTTTGAACGCCTCCGGATCGACCTTGTTCTCGCCCACCGAGACATCCATGCCGCCGAAGAGGTTCACCGTCAGAATCGGGGGACGGCGGGAAACGGCCCGCGCGCCGGATGAGCCGAGACGGGCCTCCAGGGCGCTGCTGCGCTCGCCGGCCCGGGCTGCACGCTGCTTGGCAAGCGCCCCCGACGCAAAGGCCGCCTCGCGCACGAGCGTCTCGTCGAGCGCGGGCACGCCCGCACAGCCTCGCTGCCAGGCGACGTCGAGGGCGGAAGCCGCCAACGCGGCCGGCAGGCCGATCGCGCCCGCAACGGTCAAACGCGCCGAAAGGGCTGCAAGGATACGGGCATGGATCTTGCCGGCGACGAACGCGGCATCCCCTTTCCCGCGGCCACCCTCGTCACCGCCCGCGGGCCAGGCGCGAACCAGCCATGCCGCGCACAGAAACGCGA
>CAVBAM010000306.1:0-2503 GCA_963593315.1 Candidatus Methanomethylophilaceae archaeon
GTAGGGTCGTTCGCAAGAGCGACCACGCGCCGCAAAGCGGCGCCTATCGGCAAAGAATCCGCCCACAACAAGAAATGGCGCATATAACGTAGCAAGGGCGCCCCCGTAACGTGACGGGGGCGCCCTTAAGGTTCAAAACAAGCCGACGACCGAGGCAACCTACTTCATGTCGCCCATCATGTCTTGGATCTTCTGAAGGTCGGACATCTTCATGCCGCCCATGCCGGGGATGCCCATGCGGCGACGGCGGCCCTTCTTGCCTTTCTTGCCCTTCTTGCCGCCGGCTGCCTCCTCAACGGCGGGCATCATCTTCTTCATCATCTTCTTGGTCTCGTTGAACTTCTTCATCAGCTGGTTCACCTCGGCCACCGTCACGCCGGCGCCGGCCGCGATGCGTGCGCGGCGGCTGCCGTTGAGCAAGTCGGGCTTTTCGCGCTCGGCCTTCGTCATGGAGTTGATGATGACCTCCATGCGGTCAAGCGCCCCCTCGTCAACCTGGCCCTGGCCAAGGGCCTTATCGCCGCCGGGAAGCGCACTGATGAGCTTGGAAATGCCGCCCATCTTGCGGATCTGACGGTTCATGGTGATGAAGTCGTTGAGATTGAGCTGGCTTTTCATGAGACGTTCCGTCTCGGCCTGCTCCTCTTCCTGCTGCTGCACCTTCACCGCGGACTCAATGATGGACAGCATGTCGCCCATGCCCAGGATGCGGCGCGCCATACGGTCGGGGTGGAATTCCTCGAGCGAGTCGGGCTTTTCGCCGGCGCTGATGAACTTGATGGGTTTGCCGGTCACCTCGCGGATGGAAAGCGCGCCGCCGCCGCGGGCGTCGCCGTCCATCTTCGACATGATGACGCCGTCGAAATCCACGCGCTCGGCAAACGCCGCGGCCACGTTGACCACGTCCTGGCCGGTCATGGCGTCGACCACCATGAGCACCTGGTCGGGCTTGACGGCAGCCTTGATGGCGGAAGCCTCCTCCATCATCTGCTCGTCGACATGCAGACGGCCCGCGGTGTCGACGATGACCACGTCGCGCAAGTTGTCGATGGCGTCGCGCACGCCGCCCTCGGCGATGGCGACCGGGTCGCGCCCGTCGCCGCGGTACACGCGCACGCCGATTTCGCCGCCCAAGGTTTCCAGCTGATCGGCAGCGGCGGGACGATACACGTCGCAAGCCGCGAGCAAGGGGCTGTGGCCTTCCTGCTTCAGCCGGTACGCCAGCTTCGCGGCGGCCGTGGTTTTGCCCGAGCCCTGCAGACCCACCAGCATGATGACGTTGGGAATGCGGCTGGAAAGCACCAGCTTGCTGTCGGTACGGCCCAAAAGCTCCGTGAGCTCGTCCATGACGATCTTGATGACGTTCTGCGCCGGCGAGAGCGATTCGAGCACCTCGGAGTCCATGCAGCGCTCCTTGGCGCGCGAGACGAACTGCTTGACGACCTTGAAGTTGACGTCGGCCTCGAGCATGGCCATGCGCACCTCGCGCATGGCGACGTTGATGTCGTCCTCGGTCAGGCGGCCCTTGCCGCGCAGGCCGTCGAAGATGCCTTGCAGGCGATCCGACAAATTATCGAACATGGTGTGAGCCTCTTCCACTTACGCGCCGCATGTCCCGGCGCGGTTGCATACGTATGTGCCGGAATTATACCGTACGGTAGCGCCGCAGGCCGTCGCCGTCGGGAAGCGCCGCAATAAGCCCGCGGCTTTCCAGATGTTTCAGATACACGATGCCCTCGGTGACGATGCACCAGCGCTGCATGAACGAGATGTCCTCCCATCTCTCGTGCGGCACGTTCCAGGAAATGGAGCGGATGATGTCGTAGCCGGTCATGTCGGGCGCGCTCGCGATGATGCCGCGCGCCTCCTCGAGCCGTTCCAGATGATGACGCCCCAGCCAGTCGATGCGCTCCTCGAAGTCGTCGCGCAAGGGGCCGTGCGAATGATACAGCGCGTCGATATGCAGGTCCTGCACCTTCTTCAGGCTGTCCAGATACGCCTGCAGCCCGTCACCGCCGCGCGGGAACAGCGCGATGGAGGGGCTGATGACGAACAGCGCATGGTCGCCACCGAACAGAATGCGGCTTTTCGGCTCGAACAGCGACAGATGCCCCGGCGTATGCCCGGGCGTGGACACCACGCGCAGGCGGTAGCGCCCGACTGCGATCTCGTCGCCGTCGCGGACGAACGCCGTGCGCAGGCGCGAGGAATCGAACAGCTCCGATTCGGCAGCAAGGCGCGCGGCGGTGGACGCATCGTGCAGCGCAACGCCCTGCTGCAAATACACCCGGCGCACGGAGTCCAGAAACGCCCCGGTGCGCCTCACGCGCGCTTCCCCGCATTCGGTCGCGCCCACGAACAGCGCCGCCCCGGTCGGCACCACGCGATCGACCAGACCGGCGTGGTCCATATGGAAGTGCGTCAGGAACCACTTTGCGTGCTTGCGATCCACGTCCAGCTCGTCAAGGGCGCGCGAGAGCACCAGCGCCGCGTTATCGGTCGG
>CAVBAM010000307.1:0-2500 GCA_963593315.1 Candidatus Methanomethylophilaceae archaeon
TGTACGTGAGCCACGACATCGACGAGGCGCTGCGCTTCTGCGACCGCATTGCGGTGGTGGAGGCCGGCCACATCATGGAGATGGGCACGGGCGAGGACGTGGTGAACCGCCCGCAAAGCCAGGCGGGCATCAAGCTTTCCGGCTGCAAGAACGCCACGCCGGCAACTCGCCGCGGCCTGCGCACGGTGTGGCTGCCGAAGTGGGGCATTGAGCTTGAGACGGCCGCCGAGGTTACCGAGAACGTGAAGTGCCTGGGCGTGCGCGCGTTCTACTTGGAGCGTGCGCAGGGCCCGGGACGCAACTGCTTCCGCGTGCGGGTCGATCGCGTGAGCGACTCACGTTTCGAGCGCACGGTGCTGCTCGGGTTCCTCGACCGCGCAGGCGAGGCCGACGCCGCCGTCGAACGCACCGACGACGAGATGCGCTATCTGGATCAGCACCTGTTCTGGCGTGTGGACAAGCTGGAGGTGCCGGCGGCGGAACTGCCGCATGAGGGCGAGGAGCTGTGGATCCGCATTCCTGAGGACAAGCTGTACCTGGTGGAGAAGTAGCGGCGGTCAAAGCGGGGCTCGGCCTGCGTTGTCGCGCGTCGCGGCGGCAGCGGCTCGTCGCGGCGCGTAACTGCTACCTTTGCGGTCGCAATCTTTCCGGTCGTGGTACACTTGTCGCTTGATGAGAGGGGAATTCATGAAGGACGGACACGGCCGCACCATCGATTATCTGCGCATTTCGCTGACCGATCGGTGCAATTACCGTTGCATTTATTGCATGCCCGAAGAGGGCGTGAAATCGCTTTGCCACGCCGATATCCTGCGCATCGAGGAGATTGCGCATGTGGTGCGCGTGCTTGCTGGACTGGGGATCCGCAGCGTGCGCCTGACCGGCGGCGAGCCGCTGGTGCGCAAGGGCGTGGTCGATCTGGTGCGCGACATCCGCGCCACGCCCGGCATCGAGAACATATCGCTGACCACCAACGGCGTGCTGCTGCCGAAAATGGCCGATGACCTGCGCGAAGCCGGGCTTTCGCGCGTGAACATCTCGCTCGATACGCTCGACGCGGACCAGTTCGCCGCAATCACGCGCCGCGGGCACCTCACCGAGGCCCTTGACGGCATCGACGCCGCGCTGGCCGCCGGCTTCAACCCGGTGAAAATCAATGCGGTAGCCGTGCGCCAGCTTCATCAGGACTACCTTGCCTTCGCGAAGCTTTCGATCGATCGCCCGCTGCACGTGCGCTTCATCGAGTACATGCCGGTGGGGGAAAGCTCCGGGTCGAACGGCTGCGGCTGGGGCCCCGACGACGTCATCAGCTGCGAGGAGCTGTTCTGCCGCATCAACGAGGCGGCCGCGGCCGAGGGGCTGCCGAAACTGGTGGCAGCGGGCGACGCGCAACCGCTCGGCTGGGGTCCCGCGAAGTACTTCGCCTTCCCCGGCGCGTTGGGCACGGTGGGTTTCATCAGCCCGATGAGCAGGCATTTCTGCGGTGATTGCAACCGCATGCGCCTGACGGCCGACGGCAAGCTGCGCCCGTGTTTGTTCTCCGACAACGAATATGACATCCGCGGCGTTCTGCGCAGCGGCAAACCGGAGGCCGAGGTTGACCGGGACCTGCGCGCGGTGTTCGCCCGCGCCCTGGGGGCCAAGCCCGACGACCACGACGACGACATCACCGGCACCGAACGCCGCATGAGCCAGATAGGCGGCTAGGGTTGGCTCACCGTTGCGATTCCGGCAAACAAGCAAGCGATGAAACAGGGAGATTCACATGACCGATCAGCAGCTCACGCACATTGATGAAAAAGGCGATGTCCGCATGGTGGACGTCGGCGACAAGGACATCACGAAGCGCACGGCGGTGGCCGAGGGCTTCATCAGCATGCATCCGGACACGCTGGCGCTTATCGTGGAGGGCAAGGCGGCGAAGGGCGACGTGCTCGCCTGCGCGCGCGTCGCCGGCGTGATGGCGGCGAAGCAGACCAGCTCGCTGATTCCCATGTGCCACCCGCTCAATATCACGAAGGCGAAGGTGGAGTGCGAACCGGTACGCGAAGGCGAGCGTGCCGATGGCCGCGTGGGCATTCACGTGACCACCACCACGGGCGTCACCGGCAAGACGGGTATAGAAATGGAGGCGCTCACTGCGGCGAGCGTGGCGTGCCTGACCATTTACGACATGTGCAAGGCGGTCGATCGCGGCATGGAGATTATGGACGTGCGCCTGCTGCTCAAAGATGGCGGTAAAACCGGCCTCTGGACCCGCGAAGAGAACGCCTAGGCGAGGACGCTCGTTGCGGGCGTTCTGCCCGTGGCGTGTTGTTTCCTGCGCGCCGCGTGAAAAATGTGTCGGGCCTAAAGGCCCTCTCTATTTGGGGTTGAGCTTTCGCTCAACTCTACGAAAATCCCAGGTGAAAGGTTGATTTTCAACTAAAATTCGTAGGCGCCCTGGCAAGGGTGCTTGGGTATGGACGTAGGCGCGTTCGCAAGAGCGCGCACTCCGGCG
>CAVBAM010000308.1:0-2499 GCA_963593315.1 Candidatus Methanomethylophilaceae archaeon
CGCTCGTCATCGGCTTCAGTGCGTACAAGATGTTCAAGAAGGCGCTGAAGGCCCCCCGCGCGCGATCGGGCGCCGGCAAGGCTGCCGCGGACAAGGCCGCCGGCAAGGCTGCCGCGGACAAGGCCGCGGACATTCCCGACCAGCCGTCGTTGACGCGCACGCAATACCTGCAGGGCGCGGGCATCGGGCTCGTCGCCGGCTTGGCTTCCGGCTACGTCGGGGTCGGCGGCGGCTTCATCATGGTGCCGATGATGCTCGCCATCCTGAGCATTCCCATGACGCTGGCTTCGGGCACGTCCCTTATCGCCATCATGATTCTGGCAATCCCCGGCGTCATCGAGCAGGGAATCCTCGGCAATATCGACTACATGGCCGGCATTGCCGTGGTGGTGGGGACCATCCCCGGAGCCGTGCTGGGCGCGCGCCTCATTCGCGTCATTCCCGAACGCCAGCTGCGTTTCCTGTTCGGTTGCTTTTTGCTGGTGGCGGCCGTTATGCTCATGCTCAACGAGTTCGGTATACTGGGATAAGCTGCTCCGGTTCGCGGTCGGTGTGGAAGCCATCGCGCGCCGGTTGCGTCCTCGCGCCCGCCAAAGGGGCGCTTTCCGTACCCATTTCGCCGACGTTCGCGTGCCGGCCACATAAGGAGGATCGATGGGCAGGGATTTTTTTCAGGAAGAGAACCGTTCGCGCCTTCCGCGCAATTTCATCGTGGAGATGCTGCTGTCGGTGGTGATGGCGCTTTCGGGCCTGGTGCTTATCTGGAACCTGGTCACGCCGCAGGCGCGCATCGGCGAGCTGTTCCTGGCCGGTACCGTGTTCACGCTGTCCATCGTCGCGCTCATCCGCTTGCTCATGGATCCCGACTCCGTGCGTGCGCGCCAGTCCAACGCCGTCTTGCAGCTGGCGAGCCAGACGCTCGCGGCCATGGGCGAGGGGCTCGACTGCACCTCGGCGCAGCGCATCTGCAGCCTGCTTCTGCCCTCGACCGCCGCCATTGCCGTGGCCATCACCGACAAGGAGCGCATTCTCGGTTACGCCGGGCATGACGAGTCCGACAACCTTTCCGGCAGCCCCATTCGCACGAACGCCACCTACGCCACCTTGGCCGACGGCAAGACGCGCGTGCTCTTCTCGCCTGAGGAAATCGGTTTCCCCGACGGTACGCACGGCATTGGCGCGGCCATTATCGTGCCGCTGACCATCGGGAAGGAAGTCGAGGGCACGCTGAAGTTCTACTACCGCCGCGCCAGCAACATCGGCGAGACGCAGAAGTCCATCGCCATAGGTTTCGGGCAGGTGCTTTCCACCCAGCTTGCCGCCGCAGCCATGGAGGAGAAGGCGGCGCTGGCCACCAAGATGGAGCTGAAGATGCTCCAAAGCCAGATCAACCCGCATTTCCTGTTCAACACCATCAACACCATCGCCTCGCTGACGCGCACCGACCCCGCGTCTGCGCGCACGCTCCTGCGCGAGTTCGCGAAGTTCTACCGCAGCACGCTGGAGGATTCGGCCGACCTCATCGTGTTCCAGCGCGAGGTTGAGCAGACACAGCGTTACTTCATGTTCGAGCTGGCGCGTTTCGGCGAGGATCGACTCGAGCTGGTGTGCGACGTGGATCCCGACGTGGCTGATCTGATGACGCCGCCGTTCATCATGCAGCCGCTCGTCGAGAACGCCGTGCGCCATGCACTGCCTTCCGAGGGCAAGCTGACTATCCATGTGTCCGGCCGTCGCGTGGGCGACGACGTGGTGCTTTCCGTGTCCGACGACGGCAACGGCATGACCGAGGAGGCGCGGCAGAACATCCTGCATCCCGCGTCGTCTCAGGGCATGGGCATTGCCGTGGGCAATGTGCACGACCGCATCTGCGGCTACTACGGCCAGGGTTCGCGTATGGAAGTGGAAAGCGAGCTGGGCCGCGGCACCACGGTGCGCCTCGTGCTGGCCGGCGCCGCCCTCCACGAGCACGAATAGAGCCATCGGCCGCTGTTCGGCCGGCGGCTTCGCGCGTCGTGTTCGCCGGCCGGCAAGATGACTGCATTCCAGCATCCCCCGCTGCATGGTCGATCTCGCGATCGACGGAATCTTGTCGCGCGCGACTCCTTTGCCGATGGGCGCCGCTTCGCGGCGCGAGGTCGCTCTTGCGAACGACCCTACAAAAACCGCAGGCCAGGTTGACTTTTCGGCAAAATTCGTCAACCCCGATGATGCATGGGTATGGACGTAGGCGCGTTCGCAAGAGCGCGCACTCCGGCGAAGCCGGAGCATCGAGGGGGATGCCGCCCCAAGGCGGGTCGCGCTCGCCGGCCGAGGCTCCCGAATGGCCCGCACCTGTGTTCCAACAAGCCGATAAAAGAAAACGGCCCCGCATCGTGGTGAATGTGGGACCGTTGGTTTCGAAATGGTGCCCGAGGCGAGAGTCGAACTCGCACGTCGTGAGACAACGGTTTTTGAGACCGCCGCGTCTGCCATTCCGCCACTCGGGCACGTAGCTTT
>CAVBAM010000309.1:0-2498 GCA_963593315.1 Candidatus Methanomethylophilaceae archaeon
CCTCCCGGGCACGCCGAGAATTTCTGGCCCCGCGCGGCGCTTTTCGCACCCGATACCCGTCAGGAGTTGTTTGTGCGACGCCGAAAACTCGCGCCCCACCGCTCAAAGAAAGGGGAAATCCCGGCGGTTGGCGACGCCGTGCAGGGGCTTGCGCCCCGTAGGGAATTCGCGACCAGATTCTAGAGCGTTGCTTCGACCGACCGGTTCCCCCTAAAAGATTGATGCTCATCCCCTAACAGGGTACACTTTGGGTATGATATTTAGAGAAAGGGGCAGACCATGCCAGCAACAACCGAACGCAGGGCGGAGGGCAAGTATCGCACCACGTACGAGGTGAAGGATCGCGCGACCGAGATCTATGCGCACTGGGGCCTCACCCTCTCCGATGCGATCAATGCGTTTCTGGTAAAGTCGGTCGAGGTCGGCGGCCTGCCGTTCGAGATGCGCCCGACGAAGATGCCCTCCCTCGAGAAGATCATGGCGCGCTCCTACAAGGCGCCGCTCGACGATGAGGGTGTGCCGATTCTCCCCGCCGACTGGGACGAGGACGATGATTAGCGCCGCTCCCCAGGCATGGGAGGTCTGGCATGCGAGGTTCGCCTTCGATGGCGGAAAAGGTTACAAGTACCGCCCCGTTATAGTTATCGGCAGCAATGACGCCGGCAGCGTCGTCATAATGGTCACCAGCTCGACTAACAAGCTCCATATGGAGCACGACCACCTGCTTATCGACTGGGAAGCCGCCGGCCTCGTGAAGCCCTCGATTGCCCGCATAGATCGCATCGCCACGATCCCCACTTCCTACCTTGGGACATCGGGAAGGCTCGGCAGGCTCACGGAGATCGACGTCGACGCGATCAAGCAGATCCTGTCGAAAATCGACGAGAAAGACGAGGAAGCACCTCAGCCCAACCCAGAGCCATAGCCTTCATTTCCGCAGACAACGGCCTGACGGTAACCAGCCGCCGGGCCGTTTGCTAGACGAGCGTCCCGCTCTATTTGTTTTCAAGCTGCTCACCAGCCAACACAGCGCGTAGAGCGGCAATAGAACCAGGCAGAGGATCCCGCCGGCCAGCACGCCCAGCCACCAGGCGATCTCCTCCGAGATTTTCTGCCGAATGCAGTAAATCCACGACCTGCCGCTGGATAACCAATCCACAAATGTAGCTGATGAGAAGCTCGCAGCGCGTGGGCTCTGCCGATCCGCGTTCGACACGCCCGTTGATTGGCTGCTGTAATCAGTTTAGAATTATGACGCACGATAATTACTATTTATACGCGAGGGAATTCTAAAATGAAGTACGAGCTTACTGAGAAAAAAGCAGCGCAGCTTCTGGGCGTTTCCGTCAGCCGCGTTTCCCAATTGCTTGGCGAGGGCAAGCTTGACTACGTCACTATCCGCGGCAATGTTCGCATTTCGGAAGAATCCCTTCGCGCTTACAGTGATCAGGGGAAGCCGCGAAGGGGACGTCCGCCCAAATCAACACGCGGCTCGGTTGCGGAATACACGCTCATGAATGCGGGCTACGAAGTCGGTACGCTGCAATATGATTCCTCCGCTGCGGAACCCCTTTCGCTTTCGGATGTTGTGGATGCCTGCCGCGCTCCCATCGGCGTTTTGACTCGCAACGGCAATCAGAAGAAGCGCGCGCTGAACCAATGGTGGGCGCATCGTTCCATTCCCTCCACGCGCCCCGGTCTTGATGCGAAGTTGCTCGAACTCGGTGTTGACTCGCCCTCGGATGCGGCCGTTCGGTCTTTGGGGCTTTCGCTCTCGGATTGCTATTGGCTAAGGCCGGCCGATGCGCCTCATTTAACCTGGGGCTCGGTAAACTACTTCGAAAACGACTTCGTGGATTCGAGCGAGTCGGATTGGGATAGCTGGCTTTCCGGCATCGGATTAAGCTCTCCCGACAACACTTCGGAGGGCGAGCTGCCGAAAAAATGGGTCATCGGGGTCGATGGGGCTCGCTATCTGCTCAAGGGATGCCGCACCGACGATCAGAGACCCTATAACGAAGTCGTTGCGACCGCGCTCTTTCGGCGTTTGCTCGATCCGGACGATTACGTGCCGTACGACGTCGTTGGGACGGCAGATGGTCCTGCGTGCCGCAGCGCGGATTTCGTGAGCGCGCATGAAGAATACATTCCGGCGGCCCTGGTACGCGATATGACGAACGCTGCTCGCGGCAAGAACATGTACGACAGGTTTTGCGCGACGGGTGCGAATCTTGGAGCAGATGCGCGAGCGCTGAGAACGAGCATATCGAAGATGATCGTGTGCGACGCCATCCTTGCAAACTCGGACCGGCATTGGAGAAACTTCGGGTTCGTGAGGGATGTCGATACGCTTGCTTTGCGACCCGCCCCGCTGTTCGATACTGGCAATTCCCTTTGGTATTGGAAGACGCCGCGCGAGGTGGCCGCGCAGGATTGGGCGTTCGCCGCGAGGCCGTTCGCCTTCGACGTCCATGCCCAGCTTGCGTTCGTCGACGATA
>CAVBAM010000310.1:0-2497 GCA_963593315.1 Candidatus Methanomethylophilaceae archaeon
GGATTCTCCTGCACGTCGGCGGGGAAAACCCTTGTCT
This sequence comes from Candidatus Methanomethylophilaceae archaeon, assembly GCA_963593315.1. Classification (GTDB taxonomy): domain Bacteria; phylum Actinomycetota; class Coriobacteriia; order Coriobacteriales; family Eggerthellaceae; genus Senegalimassilia. Next base: position 38 of record CAVBAM010000310.1, read on the forward strand.
GTTATTGTTGGTGAACTTATAGCGGAGCGCGTTGCCGCATGTGGCAGGCCGTTTACCGCTAAAACAGCCCGTTGGGAAGCCGGGCGGCAAACATGCCGAAAACCCGGAAACGACCTATACTGGGCACATCGAGGAGCAGGGGGTTTCATGAGCGGTTCCAATTTCAGCAAGAAGGCGCTTAACGGCGAGGTTCGCGAAATGCAAGATGCGGTCGATAGCCTGTATCGCCGCTTCGGCTTCGATTTCGTGTCGATGGGCTTGACCGCGTTCGTCGGCGCCCCGCTGCGCTGGATTTACAGTGCGGGCGAAACGTCAAGCCGCCACCGGCGCATCGCGCTGGCGCCCGGGCACGGCATCGGCGGCATCGTGCTGAAGGCCGGCAAGCCCATGCTGTTCACCGACATCGACGCCGAGCTCGACCCGCGCGAGTATTCGTCCTACCCCATCGTGTTCGCCGAGGACCTGCGCAGCTTCTGCGCCCTGCCGCTTATGAAGGGCGACCACGCCATCGCCGTCCTGCTGTGCGCGTTCCGCACGGTCGCCGAGGGGCAGGAGCGGACGTTTTCGCAGCTGATCGAGCATCTGGGCGGGACGTTTTGCGAGCTGCGCGTCGTGACCGACGGCTTCATGCGCCTTGAAGGGGAAGGGTTTGCAAGCGGCGAGCCAGGAACGGCTGCCGCAGGCGGCGCGGGCGGTGCGAACGACCAGGGCATGGGCGATGCGGGCGGCGTGGGACCGGGCACGGGCGCGGGCGCCTCTCACCTCAGCCGCTCGGAGATTTCCCTCATCATCGCAGCTCAGGAAGAGGAGCGCCGTCGCATATCGCGCGAACTGCACGACGGCGTGGCGCAGGAGCTGCTGACGGCCACGCTTTCCCTACAGCTTCTGGCGGGTCACACCGATACGGAAGGAACCGCGGCGCTCGACGAAGCGCGCGGCATCATCAACGGCGTGCTCGACGAACTGCACAACATCTCGGTGCAGCTGCGCCCGAGCGCGCTCGACCACCTGGGTTTCGTACCGGCGCTGCGCAGCCAGGCCCTGGTGCTGGAGAAAACGTACGGCTCGGCCATCGCCTTCGAGGGCGACCTATCGCTGAGACGGTTCGCACACGCGCTGGAGACGCAGATCTACCGCATCTGCCAGGAAGCCATGACCAACGCCTGCAAGTATTCCGGATCCGATGTGGTGCGCGTGCGCATCGAAGAAGCGGGCGATTGGCTGCACGTCGAGGTATCCGACAACGGATGCGGCTTTGACGTGGAGAAACCCACCATCAAGGGAAGCGGCTGCGGCCTTTTGGGCATGCAGGAGCGCGCCGCGCTCATCGGTGCCGCGCTTTCGATCGAATCGGGCGCGGGCGGCACGCGCGTGAGCTTGTCCGCGCCGATGGGCCAAACCGAGCAGGAGGGATAGCGATGATCCGCGTGACGCTTGCCGACGACCACGAGATCGTCCGGACCGGGATAAAAATGCTGCTGGAAGCCGATGCGGGAATCACCGTCGTTTCCGAAGCGGCCGACGGCGCCGAGGCATATTCGCTCGTAGCGCGCGACAAGCCCGACGTGCTGCTGCTGGATATTTCCATGCCGCCTGGGCAAAGCGGGTTAGTGGCCTGCGAAAAGGTGGCGAAGGACTTCCCCGCCACCAAGGTGGTCATCCTCACGATGTTCGCCGAACCCGAATATTTGCTCTACACCCTGCGCGGCGGGGCGGCCGGCTATGTGCTGAAGAACTCAACCGCCGAGCAGCTGCACGAGGCCGTGCACGCCGTCGCCGACGGAAACTCGTACATACATCCCACCATGGCGCAGCTGCTGGCCAAGCATATGGGCGAGGCGAACGCGAAGGACCCGTCGTTTCAGCAGCTCACCGCCCGCGAGCTGGAGATCCTGCAGCTTATCGCGCGCGGGTTCACCAACAAGGAAATCGCCGAGCGCATGTTCTTGTCCGTGAAGACGGTGGAGGCACATCGCAGCAAGATTTACCGGAAGCTGAACCTGAAGACCCGCGCCGACGCGGTCGATTACGCCCTGCGCCACAAGTTGATGGACATGTAGGGCGAGGGCCAGGGGTAGGGCCGCAGCCCGAGACCGCGCGGGCCGGGGCTTCCGCCCGAAGGGGCTCGGCCTTCCCGCCCGATACCCCGGCTTTTCCCGAGCGCGCTACTTGGTTTGATAAGTAGAAGGCAAGTACGTGATAAGTAGATGATAAGTAGAATCCGGCGGGGTGATTTACGTTTCCCCAGGTCAGGGAATTTCGGGTTTTGCGGCAGGGCCGAAAATGTAATTGAGTGATAAGAAGAAGAACGCGGCGCACAGCAACAAACCACCCGTAACAAGACTTCGTCAACCCCGATTACATCCTGACCTGGGGCAGCGCACCGGGTGAGCCGCCCCCCTTTCACATCGACTACACCGCCAGCACGAAGGGCTTGCCTTCTATGGTGGTCACGGGAAG
>CAVBAM010000311.1:0-2487 GCA_963593315.1 Candidatus Methanomethylophilaceae archaeon
GGGTCGTCGTATGCGCGCGTGGGTCCAGAAGCGGGAAGGGCCTGGCCATTGCCGGTGTGGTCATCTGCATCGTTTCCTTTGCGGTGGTTTTGGGCACGCAGAGCATGTACTCGAAGGCCGTCGATGAGGCCTTCTCGGGTCCGTCGGTGACGGCGACGACGCAGGCGGGCGACGCCGCAACGTCCACAACCGCGAGCGGCGATTCCTCGACACAGGCCGAAGAACTCGCCGTTGGCGCAACGGCGACCTTGAGCAACGGCTTGTCGGTCACGGTAGAAAGCGTCACCGGCGGCCTTGCCGATTACAACGGCGCGGAATTCACCAGCGTGACGGTCACCTACGTCAATGGCGGCAGCGACACTGCCAGCTTCAATGCTTACGACTGGAAAGCCCAGGATCCGCAGGGTGCTCAACGCAACAATACTTGGGAGGTTGGCGGGGACTCTGCGGATTCCTCTGCGCGGCTCAGCTCCGGAACGCTCGCTGCCGGCGGCAGCGTGACCGGCGTGCTCGAATTCGACGGGCAGGTTTCGAAGCTCATTTACTCGCCGTCCGTGTTCGGTAGTAAGAACGACGTTATCTGGACTGTCGCGTAGTCTGACCGCTGGGGGTGGCGTGGGATTGTCGGCTCGTCTTCGCTGCACCGCTGCCGAGGGCTGACGCGTTCGACCCGCAAACATGCGGCCGGCTCGGGCGGCCTGCAACATAATTTGCTCCGCGTATTCGCTCATGCCGTTCGGCCTGCGGGCCTCGCGATCGGCGTTCGTCAGCTCCCCGCGCCCCGGCCTGCGCACGCTTGCCTGGATAATCCCCTCGCCTAGGCGCCCCTTCCGCTACAATACTGTCTCGACTATTAAAGCCGAGACGCGGAAGGGGCACCGGGCGTGGAAGAGCCGTTGACCGAGGAATTGCTTGACGAGTTGCTCGATGCGCCTGATCCGGCGGCGTTTGCCGACAAGCATGCCTTCGAACAGCGTGACCTGGCAAGCTACCTCACGCAACTGCTCGAGGATAAGGGTCTCAAGCGTTCGGAAGTGGTGCGCGCCGCCGGCCTCGACGCCACGTTCGGCTATCAGATTTTCAAAGGCCAGCGCAAGGCTTCGCGCAACAAGGTTTTGCAGCTTATCTTCGCGCTTTCGTGCACGCTGCGCGAGGCGAATCGCGTGCTGAAGGCCGCGGGGCACAACGAGCTGTATTGCAAGGACCGCCGCGACGCGATCATCATTTTCTGCCTGACCCACGGCTGCGACCTGCATAAAACTGACGAGGAGCTGTTCCGCTTCGACGAGCCCACCATCAGCTAGATTCCCGGCGCCCGCGCTCGCCCCTCTGCTACCATGTCCCTATGGCTGATGACTTGCAACAATATCTTGACTCCCTGCAACGAGACGATTGCTATCTGGTCGATTCCGTTCTGAAGAAAGGCGAGCTCGGGCGCACCGAGCGCGTGTACTTCATCGGCTCGAACGGCGGGAAGCTCGGTCCTTTTGTGCGGAAAACCTATCGCGGCTGCGATGGGGTTGGCGCGGCGTGGCGGCGCGTGATGGACGCGCAGCGCACCGGCGCGCGCTTCGTGCATCTGCCCCGTATCGTCGATTGCTACGAAATGGGCGAAGATAGCGCCGTGGTCATGGAGTTCGTGCAGGGAATAACCTTCGACGAGGTCGTTTATACGCGCGGCGCGTCCCTGCAGGTGGCGAAAGACTTATTCCCGGGCGCCTGCGATGCCGCCACCGAGTTGCACGCCTCCTTCGATCCGCCGCTCATTCACCGCGACATCAAGCCGAGCAACCTCATGCTTTCCGGGGACGAAGTGGTTCTCATTGACCTGGGCATCGCCCGTTCATTCGACAGTGAAGCCGCGGTCGACACCGCCAGGCTCGGCACGCGCGGTTTCGCGCCGCCTGAGCAGTTCGGCTTTGGGCAGACCGATGTGCGCAGCGACGTGTACGCGCTCGGCATGCTGTTGTTTTACCTGTTGACGGGGAAGGTCCCCGAACCCACGAACGTGGAGCAGGTTATGCGCGAGCATCATGTTCCGCGTGGGCTTCGTGAGGTGGTGCTGAAGGCGGCGGCGTTCGACCCCGCTTCGCGCTACGCCACGGCCGACGACTTGAAACGGGCGTTCCTTTCGGCAACCGAGGGGGAAGCAGACGAGTCTTTGCCGGCAACAACTGAAACCCAGCCGCCGGACGTCGCGCCCGCTGCGCGCTGGAAGCCCCTTTCTCAGCGTTTTGCCCTGCTCGGCACGGTTTGGGACATCGTACTTGCCAGTATGAGCGCCCTGCTCTTGCTTTTCTGCGTCTTGCTGTGCGCCTTTCCCGCGAACGAGCTTGCGCAAGCCGCGCCACTGTCGCGCGCGCTGCAGCTTTTCGGCACCTGGGCGCTTCTGTCGGCCCCGGCTGTCGTGCTGTGCGACCCGCGTCCGCTGGTGCGCATCCTGCCGCGCTTTGCGAAGGCCAGCTTTCCGAAACGCCTGATTGCCGC
>CAVBAM010000312.1:0-2475 GCA_963593315.1 Candidatus Methanomethylophilaceae archaeon
GCCGCCGGCTGCGGCGTGGTGGTGATGGTGCTCACCGTGCTGACGTTTTCCGCCATCAACGTGGTAAGCCCGAATACGGCGGCCGTCGGCGGCTTGCTGGTGCTTGACGCGGTGGTGAATCTGGCGCTGCTTTTCGGCGCGGCCCGTCTCACCAAGCGTTAGGAAACGCCGGCTGGAATTGTTTTGCCCCGCGCGCTCGCAGCGAGTGCGCGGGGCTTTTTTGTTTGCGGCTGTTTTCTAGAGGGACTTGAAATCGGCGAGTTCCTTTTGCCTCTCCCGTTCCTCGCGTTCTTGCAGGTCGGCAAGGATAACGCCGCCCACCTGGGCGATTGCTTGGCAGCGCTCGGGCGTCAGGCGGCTCCAGAGGAAGCGCTGAGCGATGTCGTCCACGCATGCGGCGATGTCTTGCTGCATGCTCAGCCCGTCGTGCGTGACGGCGATGTAGACGGCCTTGCGGTCGGCTTTCGATCCCAGCCGGCGCGTCCAGCCGCGCGCTTCCGTGCGGTCGCAGGCGCGCACGACGGTCGCCGGCGTCATCCTCAGCTGGCGCGACAGGTCCATCACGCGCAGCGGCTTGCCCGCCTCGCCAAGGCGCATGAGCACGCGGCATTCGCTGTAAGTGGCCCCTTCGCAGGCGCTCTCCAGGGATTTCTCCAGCTTGCGGCGCAGCACTTCGAAGGAAGCGAGCGTGCGGCTGGCGAAGAAGCGGCGCGACATCTCGCCGGAAAGCGGCGGTTCGATGGTGGCGCCTGCCATGATGGCGGCTTCGAGCACCGCGCGAAACGGCGCCGTTTGGGTGGGGAAGATGCGGTAGAGCTGCTCGATGATGGCTTTGTTGGCCTGCTGAATATGCGCGATGCCCTCTTGCGTGATGCCGACCGGCACCGTGCGCGCCCCGGCTGCCTTTTCCTTGCGCAGAGCGAAGCCGTGTTCGGTGAGGGTGTCGATTGCGGCGGTCATCACGTTGGGCTTCAAGTCGAGCATATGGCAGAGCTCTTTTTGCGTGAGCGCTTCGGGCGCGGCGGCCGCGAGTTTTATGAGCACGCGATATTGGGAGCAGTTCAGGCAGCTGCCGTCGCGAAGCCCCTTGCGGAGGCTTTCGTGCGCGAGCTCGAAAGCGACGAAGAACGACGAATCGAGCACGAGCTCGCTCTTGCTTTGGATGCCGGCGCCCCTTCCGTGCGTCGTCGATTGCGTTTCACGCTGCATGCGTTTCCCTTTCGGCGAATCCCTTACCCCGTCATGGTAACGCAATCCCGCCTGTGGCTCGCGCCGCGCAACCCAACGAGCGCAGATATTCCCGGTATCGAGTTCTCGTTGGAACCCTTCTGTCCGTCCGCGTTTGCTTTTTTGCGATATAATCAGGGGAAACGGTTCCTTGTTGCAAGGGGGTTGCCATGGAAGTCGTACGTCGTGAGGATCGCGAGCGCGTCGAGCACGAGCTGCTTGTCGCCGATGCCGCTTTCGCCGATGAAACCGAGGGTCGCGCCCGTTCGTCCCATCGGGATTTTCTGCGCACCGACTATCAACGCGACCGCGACAAAATCCTGCATTCGAAAAGCTTTCGCCGCCTGTCGCACAAGACGCAGGTGTTCCTGGCGGCCGAGGGCGACCATTTCCGCACCCGCCTGACGCATACGTTGGAGGTTTCCCAGATTGCGCGTACCATTGCGCGGGCGCTCGGCCTCAACGAGGATCTGACCGAGGCCATCGCGCTTGGGCACGATTTGGGGCATACGCCTTTCGGGCACACGGGGGAGGCGGCGCTGTGCACGTGCCTGGCGCGCCATCGGGGGATAGACCTGGCCAGCGACGAGGTTTCGCGCCAGTTTCACCACAACGTGCAGAGCTTGCGCGTGGTCGAGCGGATAGAGAACGGCGGCGCGGGCTTAAACCTGACGGCCGAGGTGCGAGACGGCATTCTGCATCATACCGGCGCGGTGCGCGCCGAGACGATGGAGGGCCGCATCGTGGCCACCGCCGACCGCATCGCTTACGTCAACCACGACATCGACGACGCTATTCGCGCCGGTATGCTCACCGAGGATGCGCTGCCGGTTTCCACGCACACCCTGCTCGGGCCCGATCATTCCAGCCGCATCGAGACGCTCGTGCGCGACATGGTGGAAACTTCCGCCGCGCGCGACGACATCGCCCTGTCCGATCCCGTGTGGGACGCCATGAGCGAGCTGCGCAGCTTCCTGTTCGCCAACGTCTACACCGCGCCGGCCGTGATGGTTGAGGTGAACAAGGCGAAACTGCTGGTCGAGCAGCTGTTCGACTACTATGTCGAGCACATTGGCGAGGTGCCTGAGGAGTATCGTGCCATTTCCGAGGGCGACGACCTGCGCGCCGTGACCGACTACATCGCCGGCATGACCGACCGCTTCGCCACAGCCACGTTCATGCGCCTGTTCGTGCCGCGCGATATTGTGCGTTAGCGGGCGGGTCGCGGGGGCGGGCCGCGCGAGGGGC
>CAVBAM010000313.1:0-2474 GCA_963593315.1 Candidatus Methanomethylophilaceae archaeon
GTCCTATGCATCTGCACTGCTCCACCTCCGCGAAATCATATCCGTTCATTATCCTCCGCAAAGGCACGGGCGGGCGGGCGGGCGCGGGCGCTTTCGGCAAACCCCCATAGCGGCAGCTCGCCGCGCCGGCGGCGGCGCATAAGCCGAAATCCCCGAGCCGGCCCTCGCGCCGCTGGGCCGCGGACTGCCGACCCAGAACCGCCCGCGCCCCGCAGCAGCGCCCCGCCCCACGTCCCGTAGCAGCGCCCCGCATCGGAACCCCGCGTCATACAGCAACGCACCGCCCCGCCATTCTGCGCTTTTCGTGCGGTCGGGGGGCTTGCATCCGGATGCGGTAAAATGGGGCTTCGCTTAAAGGCAACCCGCCTGCAAGGCGCAACTGACACGAGGAGCTTATGGCGCAGTCGTCAACGTTCAAAAGCAGCTTGAAGCGCAACTGGTTCACCATCACGTCGTTGGTGACGAAGGACTTCAAGCTCAAATACCGCCGCAGCGTGCTCGGCGTGCTGTGGTCGGTCTTAAACCCCCTGCTCATGATGTGCGTTCTGGCCGCCGTCTTCACTAACGTGCTGAAGTTCGGCGACATCGAGAACTTCCCCATGTACCTTATCCTGGGTAACGTCCTGTTCTCCCTGATGGCCGACTCCACCGGGAGCGCCATGACGTCCATCCTGGAATCGGCGCCGCTCATCAAGAAAATCCGCGTGTCGAAGATGATCTTCCCGCTGGAAAAGGTGCTTTTCCAGCTGGTCAACTTCGCCATATCGCTGGTCGCGGTCGTCATCGTCATGATCTTCTTCCGCATCGCGCCCACCATATACCTGCTGGCCATGCCCATTCTGCTCATATATATGCTGCTGTTCTGCGCGGGGCTGGGCATGCTGCTGTCGGCGCTGGCGGTGTTCTTCCGCGACGTGTGCCATCTGTGGGGCGTCGTCATCACCGCCTGGACCTACGCCACGCCGCTGTTCTACCCCATGAGCCTGCTGCCCGACTGGATGCAGAAGGCCGAGGCGTTCAACCCCATGTACCACTACGTCACCTACTTCCGCGACATCGCCATGTACGGCCAGTGGCCCGGCATGCGCGAGAACCTGGTGTGCCTCGCCATCGCGCTCATCACGTTCGCCGTCGGCTTCTTCGTGTTCAAGCGCACGGAGAAGAAGTTCATCCTCTACGTATAGGCGGTCCGCATGCCTGAAAACGTCAACACCACGCCGCTGGAAATGCAGGCCCCCACCGGGGAGACCACCCTCGACGAACGTGCCCCCATGGTGGAGATCGACCATGTGTCCATGATCTTCAACATGGCGAACCAGCAGCTCAACAGCCTGAAGGAATACGCCATCGCGCTGGCGCGCCGCGAGCTGATGTTCAAGGAGTTCCGCGCGCTGGACGACGTGTCGTTCACCGTGCGCAAGGGCGACGTGTTCGGCATCCTGGGCACCAACGGCTCGGGCAAGTCCACCATGCTGAAAATCATCGCCGGCGTGCTGGAGCCCTCGAAGGGCACCTGCTCCATCCACGGCAACATCGCCCCGCTCATCGAGCTGGGCGCCGGCTTCGACATGGAGCTGACCGCGCGCGAGAACATCTACCTCAACGGCGCGCTTTTGGGCTACTCGCGCAAGTTCATCGACCAGCACTTCGACGAGATCGTCGAGTTCGCCGAAATCGCGAAGTTTTTGGACATGCCCATGAAGAACTACTCTTCGGGCATGGTGGCGCGCATCGCCTTCGCCATCGCCACCATCATCGTGCCGGAAATCCTCATCGTCGACGAGGTGCTCTCCGTCGGCGACTTCATGTTCCAGCAGAAGTGCGAGCGCCGCATCACGAAGCTCATCAAGGAATACGGCGTCACCGTGCTCATCGTGTCGCACAACAACGACCAGATCGAGCGCCTGTGCAACAAGGCCATCTGGATCGAGAAGGGCCATACCCGCATGATCGGCGACGCGGCGGAAGTGTGCCGCACCTACCGCGTGCTGGGCGGCCACATCGGCAGCGCCGAGGCCGAGCAGCGCGTGTTCGACATGCTGAACAAGAAGGTGCGCGTGCCCGCGAGCATGATCGACACCATCAGCGGCGAGACGCGCTACGGCACTGCGGCGAAGCTGGTCGAGGAATGCGAGTTCGACCAGGGCGGGGTCGCCATCGTGGCTCCGGGCGAGCAGGCTTCGCCGTGCCTGGCGACGGCGGGCCTTTCCGGCATTCTGGACGCCGCCGTGCTTTTGGCGAAGCCCGACACGCTCGGCGATGTGACGGCGCAGGAGCTCAAGCAGCTCAAGCCCGCGCGCGTGCTCGTGGTGGGCGGCGAGGAGGCAATTCCGGCGAACACCGTGGAAGCCGTGCAGGAGACGTGCCCGGACGCCGAGGTCGTGCGTATCGACGGCGCGACGCCCACGCAGGTGGCGAACGGGATTTATCGCCTCGGGCTTGAGGCGGCTGCGGGCGAGCCGACGGCGGCTGGC
>CAVBAM010000314.1:0-2462 GCA_963593315.1 Candidatus Methanomethylophilaceae archaeon
GCGCCGTCGGAGATGCCGGCCATCTTCGCCGCCTGATTGGGTGTCGATATGCCGAAGCCGATGGCGCAGGGGCTGTCGGGGTTCGCTTCCCGCACCAGGTCAACGAGCCCTTTCACGTCGCCGGAGATGCTGCCGCGCACACCGGTGACGCCGAGGCTGCTCACGCAGTAGAGGAACCCTTCGGCCTCGCGGGCGATCATCTGCACGCGCCCGGCGCTCGTGGGCGCCACCATGCTGATGAGTACGACGCCGGCGTCCCGGCACGGCGCGGCGAACTCTTCTTTCTCCTCGAACGGCACGTCGGGCAGGATCAGCCCCGCCACGCCGGTTTGCGCCATGCGCCCGCAGAAGCGCTCGATGCCGTAGCTGTAGACCACGTTGGCGTAGGTCATGATGGCCAGCGGCACGTCGGTGCGCGAACGGATGCGTTCCACCAGCGCGAACACGTCGTCGGTGGTCACGCCGCCGGACAGCGCGCGCAGGTTCGCCTCTTGGATGACGGGGCCCTCGGCGGTCGGGTCGGAGAACGGGATGCCCAGCTCCACGAGCGTCGCGCCGGCTTCCGCCATGGCGCACACCAGCTCCTCGGTGGTGGCGAGGTCGGGGTCGCCGCAGGTCACGAAGGGGATGAACGCTTTTCCGGCGGAAAAGGCGCGGGCGATTTCGGCCTTGCCGTCGAAGGCGGGCCGGTTGGCGGCTTGGGCGTCGCCGGCCCCGGCGGCAATCCCAGCCGCCCCGGCCGCGTTCTTCATGTCATTACTCATGGATTTCCTCCCCACGATAGCGGGCGATGGCGGCGCAGTCCTTGTCGCCGCGGCCCGAGATGTTCACAACGATGATTTGATCGGGGCGCATTGTCGGCGCGATCTTGCGAGCGTGCGCGATGGCGTGCGCGCTCTCGATGGCCGGGATGATGCCCTCCAGGCGGCTCAAATACTCGAACGCGTCGACGGCCTCGTCGTCGGTGACCGGCACGTATTGCGCGCGCCCGCTGTCGTGCCAGGCGGCGTGCTCGGGCCCGATGCCGGGGTAGTCAAGGCCGGCCGAAATCGAATACACGGGTGCGATCTGGCCGTATTCGTCCTGGCAGAAGTAGCTTTTCATGCCGTGGAAGATGCCGAGCTTGCCGGTGTTGATGGTGGCCGCGGTCTCGAACGTGTCGGCGCCGCGCCCGGCCGCCTCGCAGCCGATGAGCGCCACCTGCTCGTCCTCGATGAAGTTGTAGAAGGCCCCGGCCGCGTTCGACCCGCCGCCCACGCAGGCGATGACGGCGTCGGGCAGCTTGCCCTCGGCGGCGAGGATCTGCTCCTTGATCTCGCGGCTGATGACGGCCTGGAAATCGCGCACGATCATGGGGAAGGGGTGCGGGCCCATGGTCGAGCCGACGCAGTAGTGTGTGTCGGCGATGCGGGTCGTCCATTCGCGGAAGGTCTCGCTGACGGCATCCTTCAGCGTGCCCGTGCCCGAATCAACCGGATGCACCTCGGCGCCGAGCAGGCGCATCTTGTAGACGTTGAGCGCCTGGCGCTCGGTGTCCTCGCGGCCCATGAACACGACGCATTCCATGTCGAGCAGCGCCGCGGCGGTGGCGGTGGCCACGCCGTGCTGGCCGGCGCCGGTTTCGGCAATGAGGCGCGTCTTGCCCATCTTCTTCGCCAAAAGCGCCTGGCCGAGCACGTTGTTGATCTTGTGCGCACCGGTGTGGTTGAGGTCCTCGCGCTTCAGGTAGATCTTCGCGCCGCCCAGATCCTCGGTCATGCGGCGGGCGAAGTATAGGCGGCTCGGGCGGCCGGCGTAGTTGTTCAGAAGCTCGGTCAGCTCGGCGTTGAAGGCCGGGTCGTCCTTGTAATGGTTGTACGCCTGCTCAAGCTCGCCCACGGCGTTCATGAGCGTCTCGGGGATGTACTGCCCGCCATGGACGCCGAAACGTCCGCGGGAAGTGGGGGAATTGCTCATCGGTTCGCTCCTTTCGCGGCCGCGGTGGCCGCTTTCATTTTGAGAGGGTCCTTCACGTTGTCGGTTTCGATGCCGCTCGACATGTCCACGCCAGCGAAGTTCGCGCCGGCCGCCCGTTGCGCCTGGGCAATTGCTTGCGCCAGGTTGTCGGGTCCCAGCCCGCCCGCCAGAAGAAACGGGCGGGGGAAGCCTTCGAGCAGCTGCCAGTCGAACGGCTTGCCGCTGCCGGCTCCGCTGTCGAGCAGCACCAGGTCGGCGGTGCTGGCGGCCGCGGCGGCGATATCGTCGTGGCCGCGGATGCGGAACGCCTGGATGATGCGGGCGCTGCGGGGGTCGGGCCGGGTGTTCGATCCGGGCGCGGTGGGTGCGGATCGGGCCGGCGCCGCCGGCGATGGTGCGGATCGGGCGGGCGGTGCCGGCTGGCTGGGTTGGGTCGTCGCCGATGCGGACGGCATTGCCGACGGCGGTTCCGCTTCGCCCGCGCCATCTTCCGCAAGCAGCTGGCG
>CAVBAM010000315.1:0-2458 GCA_963593315.1 Candidatus Methanomethylophilaceae archaeon
CTGGAGCCGATCCGGCGGCAGCGTTGATCAGAAACGCCCACGCCAGCGTGCAGCAGATGCCGATCGATGCGAAGCGCGGACGCGAACCGGCCGGCTTCGCCGTCGTCACTTCCCCACCCGCACCGGCGTCTTTGCCTGATTTGCGCGCGAACTTAGATACCGAGGAAGCCGCCGTCTTCGCAGCGGTCCCATCGATTACGGTTTTGTTTTCCAAAGCAACCTGCCTCTCCCGTCTTCGTTCGCCCCCCGTTTTTCTCGTTGCGCATGATAGCACGCTCAGGTCTCGTCGTTCGCCTTCAAGTTAATGACTCAATCGCATATAGAATCACTAAGCCTTATCTCATCAGGGGAAACGACCTCATGACCCGCTTCGTGTGAGCTGCGCATCCCCCAATTTCACCCGGTTTTGCGCATGGCTCGCCCCAACAGCGGGTGAAGCGCCCGACCTCGCCGGCGCGTAACGTATGCCCCATCGACCGCGGACAGCGGCAAACGCGTGGGCCGCAGAGTCGAGCAAGGAAAAACGGAAAGGACGAGAATGGATTTGACCGAGGGTCTGAACCTGACGCAGTCGCGTCGCAACTTCATCAAGGCTGCCGGCGTCGCCGCCATGGCGGGTGTGGCCGCCGGGGCGCTGGGCGGCTGCCAGGCCAAGGGCAAGGCCGAGAACAAGAACAACTTCGCACAGTCCATCGGCGAGATCGACTGGGACGAAGAGACCGACGTGCTGATCGTCGGCGGCGGCTTGGCGGGCCAGGCTGCGGCCGCCACGGTTGCCACCGAAGGCAACGGCGCCAAGGCGCTGCTGCTCGAAAAGGGCGCGCTCGTGCTCGGCGACGGCGACAGCCCGTTTTCCGCCGGCCGCGTGCTGTGGACCGACGACGAGCACGCCGAGGGCTTCCGCCAGTACCTCTATGAGCTGCGCGGCGAGATGGATAACACTCCCGATGCCGTACTCGACGCGTTCGCCGCAGGCATCCACGAGAACCGCACCTGGCTGGAAAGCCTGCCCGGCTTTAAGGACGGCTACATCAAGGCGACCACGCACTTCCATCCCGGCACCGGCGACACGTGCTACCCCGAGTACGCCGAGCTACCGCACGGCTACAACCTGGGCGTTCTGTATTTCCAGGACGAGAAGTACGACCACGTCATCAAGTTCGTGAACTCCGCATTCGCCAACAACAGCAACGTCACGCACAAGCTGAACGCGCCCTTGACCGCGCTGATCCAGGACCCCGAGACCAAGGCCGTGCTCGGCGGCGTGTACACTTACGAGGGCAACACCATCTACGTGAAGGCCAACAAGGGCGTCGTCATGTGCTGCGGCGGTTTCGAGAACAACAAGCAGATGCGCGCCGACTACCTCTCCGCGGCCACCGCGCGCTGCATCGCCGGGCGCATGAACACCGGCGACGGCCACTACATCTGCGCGCGCATCGGCGCCGACATGTGGCACATGAACAGCTGCGCGGGCATGTGGACGAGCGTTTCCCCCATCGAGGGCGAGGACGTGACCATGCGCACGCCCAAGCAGTTCGGCATCACCGTGGCCGAAAACGGGCGCCGCTTCTTCATGGACTGGGATTCCGACCATGAGCACGACTGGGAGGTCATCGACCAGAACCCGCTGAACATCAACGTGGGCAGCCGCCATGGCCACATGCAGTTCGGTGGCGAATGGCCGCATCTGCCCATGCCGAAGACCACCTGGTACATCCTCGACGACGAGGGCTACCAGAAGATGATGGCCTACTCCACCGCGCCGAACTTCCAGCCTTCCAGCGAGGGCTACGGGTATACCGCCGACACCATCGAGGAGCTGGCGGACAAGGCAGGCATCAACAAGGCCGAACTGGTGAAGACCGTCGCGCAGTGGAACGAGTACTGCGAGGCCGGCAGCGACCCGGCGTTCTTCCGCCCGGCGAAGACGCTGACCCCCGTGAAGGGCGCGCCGTTCCATGCCTGCCATTGCTCCACCACCATGCTGAACACCGACGGCGGCCCGCGTCGCAATGAGCGCGCGCAGATCATCGACCTGAACGGCGACGCGATCCCGAACCTGTATTCTGCCGGCGAGTTCGGCAGCGTGTGGTGCGACATGTACAACGGCGGCGGCAACCTGGGCGAATGCTGCGCGTTCGGCCGCATCGCCGTGCGCAACGTGCTGGGCATCGCCTAGGGCGCGAAGACGAAGGAGGATATTCTATGAGTGAATCCGAAGAGTCGAAGCGCGCAGCGGCGACCGGCGCGGATGCGGCCGAGGCAGGCAGCGAAACCGGTGCCCAGCCGTCCGCGAAGAGCAAGCTGGGCAAGCGCCAGCGCCTGGCCGTGACGCTCGGCTGCGTCGTCGTGGTGCTGGTCGTAGCGGGTGCCGGATTGATGGTGTGGCACGAGCAGCCAAGCTTCTGCAACGCCATCTGCCATAGCCCCATGGACTCCTACCTGCCCACGTTCG
>CAVBAM010000316.1:0-2449 GCA_963593315.1 Candidatus Methanomethylophilaceae archaeon
CTTCGTGACTGCAGGCGAGGGCGGCGGCACCGGTACCGGCGCAGCCCCCATCATCGCGGAAATCGCCCGCGAGGAAATCGGGGCGCTGACCGTCGGCATCGTGACGAAGCCCTTCTCCTTCGAGGGCCGTACGCGCCGCAACCAGGCCGAACAGGGCATCGACTTGCTGTCCCAGAAGGTCGACACGCTCATCGTCATTCCCAACGACCGCCTGCTTGAGATCGTCGACAAGAAGACGAGCATGCTCGACGCGTTCCGCATCGCCGACGACACGCTTCGTCAGGGCATCCAGGGCGTGACGGACCTCATCACCATCCCGGGTCTCATCAACCTCGACTTCGCCGACATCCGCACCGTCATGAAGGACGCCGGCACGGCCATGATGGGCATCGGCATCTCCTCCGGCGAAAATCGCGCGCTCGACGCCGCGCAGCAGGCCACCAATTCCGCGCTGCTCGAGGCTTCCATCGCAGGCGCTTCCCGTGTCCTGTTCTCCATCGCCGGCGGTCCCGATCTCACGCTTACCGAGGTCGACGAGGCTGCCCGCACCGTCGAGGCATGCGCCGACGAGAACGCGAACATCATCTATGGCCAGATCATCGACGAGGGCATGGGCGACAGCGTCCGCATCACGGTCATCGCCACGGGGTTTAAAGTCAACGCTCCCCAGCAGTCCTCGATGGATTTCGGTCGTAAGGACCTGTTCGCGTCCACTTCGTCCGACACTTCCTCGGCGTCCTCCGCGCCGGTTCAGCAGTCCACGTACTCCACGCTTACCGGTACGTCCGGCCGCTTTGCCGACGAGGATTACATCCCCGATTTCCTGAAGCGTCAGCGCTAAAGGCCCTAAGCTTGGCTTGCGCACCGCACAATCTTCCGCTTCCGCATCTCGACGCGCGCCATATGGGCGCGCGTCGCATTTCGGTGCTCACCGATGAAGCGCTCCTGTCGGCTGTCGGCGTTCGCGTCGCGTTCACCTCGAAGGAGGGGGGAGTAAGCGAGGGCCCGTACGCCTCGCTGAACCTCGGTTCGCATGTGGGAGACGACCTTGATGCCGTCCTGCTCAACAGGCGCCTGCTCATGGAGGCGCTTGGCGCGCCCGAGCTGCCCGTTCTCGTCCCGAATCAGGTGCACGGCTCGACGGTGGTCGGCGTGGACAGTTCGTCTGCGGGCAATCTTGTCGAATGCCAGCAGCGTGCGCAGGCCGGTTCCGACGCGCTTGTCGTGGCCGCGGATAACGTCGCCGCGCTTCTGTGCTTCGCCGATTGCACGCCCGTCGTCATCGTTTCCCCTTCCGGGCGCTTCGCCGTCTGTCATGCGGGTTGGCGCGGCGTTGTCGCGGGCGTGGTGCCTTCCGCGCTCAAGCAGCTCATCGCCTACGACGGCGGAGATCAGCATAAGGCGGCTTCTCAGTGTAACGTCTACATCGGGCCGCATATAGCCGGCGAATGCTTCGAGGTTGGAGCGGAAGTCGTGCAGGCATTCGTCGACGCCTTCGGCGATTCCTGCGTTGTCGATGAGCGCCATATAAGCATGGCGAGGGCGCTGCGCGTGTCGCTTTGCCGTTCAGGCGTCGTTCCCGAGCGTATCGTCGATGCCGGCATGTGCACGGTCTGCCATGCCGATACGTATTATTCCTACCGGGCGTCGGGCGGGACCTGCGGCCGTCATGGCGCCATTGCATTCAGAAAGAGCTGATACCATGTCCTTCTCCACCCGCTACGAAGCAACCAAGGAAGAACTTGCCCGCGTCTGCGCGGCCTGCGGGCGCGATCCGCGCGAAGTGAAGGTCATCGCCGTGTCGAAGACGGTCGGTCTCGACGCCATCTCCGAGGCAATCTCTGCCGGTGCCCACGACTTCGGCGAGAACCGCCCCGATATGCTCGCGGAAAAAGCCGAGCGCCTTCCGGGCGAATGCTGGCACTTCATTGGAAACATCCAGTCGCGCAAAATCCCCGAAATCGTTGCGCATGCGTCCATCGTTCACTCGCTATACCAGGAAAGCCATTTGGCGAAGTTCGATGCCGCCAGCGCCCAGGCGGGCAAAATCCAGGACGTTCTTCTCGAGGTCAACGTTTCCGGCGAGCAGAGTAAGTCCGGACTCGCGCCGGCCGACGTCGCCGATATGCTCGCTGCTGCTACGGCCTGCGAACATCTTCGCGTGCGCGGGCTCATGACGATGGCGCCGCAGGGTGATCTCGCCGTCGCACGGGAATGCTTTGCCGGTCTCGCGGCGCTCGCGAACGAGCTTCGCGCGGCCCTGCCTGCCGACAAGGCGGCGTCATTCAGTGAACTTTCTATGGGCATGAGCGAGGACTGGCGCGAAGCCGTTGCGGCAGGGGCTACCATGGTGCGGATAGGCCGAGCGCTCTTCAGCGACACGTTCAGCGCATAATTCATTCGCGAACAGGTCTTTCGCAATACCGAAACGCAGGGGCGCGGCGCGCCT
>CAVBAM010000317.1:0-2443 GCA_963593315.1 Candidatus Methanomethylophilaceae archaeon
ATGCATAGCAAAATCGACGACGCGTATGAGGAAATCGAGTACACCGTCGAACTGTCGGTGAAGAACCGCCAGAGCTTCGCCGAGAACGACGCCGACAACATGGGCACGTTCATGCGCATCGATCGCGTGCGGCGTTTGGTGATGTCGCTGGCGCAGACGTCGTTTTGCAAGCTCATGGCCGGCTGCGCCACGGTGCGCAGCCCCATTCAGCGCACGAACCTGATGACGAAGGATCCGAACTATCGCACGTGCTATCAGCTATGGCAGTTCATGGAGCGCTACGACGAGGTGGGCTACACCATCAACGTCAAGGACTCCGAGATGGCGTTTGACGACGAGTACTTGATTCAGATGTATACCAATCTGATCAACAATTACACGGTGTTCAAGAGCCTGACCGGCGACGAGCGGCGCCTTGAGGAAGTCGAGGGCATGCAGCGCGAGCCGGTGCGCCCGAAGTTCGTGAAGGAGTTCAAGGAAGAACTGGTTGCCGACCCGGATATTCCCGACGTGGAAGTGCGGCGCGTGTTCGTGGAAGAGGTGACGCAGGCACAGCTTGACGCCGAGGCGGCGCTTGAGGCCGAGCGCGCGGCTTCGGCGCAGTTGACGGCCGAACTGGAGCGGGCGCGTGCGCAGGTGGCGGCACTCGGCGATGCGCGCGACGCGGCGCTGCAGGATTGCGCGCGGGCCGAGAGCGAGGCAGAGGCCGCGCGAGTTGAGGCTGAGTTGCAGGTTGCGGCCGTGCGCGCCGAGGCAGATGCGCAGGTTGCGGCAGCGTGCGAGAAGGCGGATGCGCAGGTTGCGACCGTGCGTGCCGACGCCGAGACGCGTGTGGCGGATGCGCAGGACAAGGCGACGGAGCGCGTGGCTGACGCGCAAGCGCAAGCCGCGGCGGCGGTGGCTCAAGCTGAGTCGGATGCCGAAGCTGTGCGGGCCAAGGCCGCTGAAGAGGTTGCCGGCGCCAAGGCTGCTGCCGAGGAGCAGGTTGCGGCTGCGAACGATGCGTTGGCGGAAAAGGAATCTGAGCTGGCGGCGCTGCGCGAAGCGTCGGCGGCCCAGTTGGCCGAGGCGAAGGATGCCGCGCAACGCGAGCTCGCCCAGGCGCGTGCCGATGCGGCTGAGGAGCTTTCGCATGCGCTTTCCGAGGCGGAAAAACAGTACGACGAACAGCTTCGAGCGACGCAAGAGGAGCTGGAAGAGCGCATTTCCGCCCTCATTGCCGATCTCGAACAGGCGGAGCGTGCGCGGGAGCGCGCCGAAAAGCGCGCCGAAGCCAACAGCCTGTCGCACTACCTGCTGCACAAGCTGCGCGGCGAGGACGACGACAATCCCGCCATGCGCGACTAGGGCCGGTTTTCCCTGATGAAGCATGTATTGAGGGTAATCAACATCGCCGCTGCGGTGATTATCGCGGTGGCGCTCGTGGTACTGCTGCGCGTCGTATTCACGCCCGCCGGGGAAGTGCCGAGCATCGGCGGCTACAGCTTCATGCGCACGCTCACCGGGTCCATGGAGCCGGCCATTCCGGTGCATTCGCTCGTGGTGGTGCAGGAGACCGACCCGGCTGACTTGGCGGTAGGCGACATCATCACATTCCGATCGACGAATCAGGCGCTCGAAGGTTCGCTCAACACGCACCGCATCACGCAGATAGACGAGACGGGCGGCCAGCTCGCGTTCCACACGAAGGGCGATGCGAACGCCGTCGAGGACACCGAGTTGGTGGCGAGCGGCAACGTTGTCGGGCGCGTGGTGTTCGTGTCGGTCTGGATCGGTGTGGTGGCCTCGCTGCTGTCGAACCCGCTGCTGTTCTTCCCGCTCATCGTGCTGCCGCTGGTAGTTTTGCTGGCGATAGAGATTGCGAAGATGGTGAAGCAAACACAGGAAGTAGCGCAAGCCGAAGACGAAGCAGCCCTACGAGCAGCAGTAGCGCAAATTCGCAAGAAGAAACAGACCGAAGAGCAGGCGGAAAACGACCGCGACCGCGCCACTCGCAACAAAAAACACTGACGCCCGCTTCGCGGGCTATCTAATAAAGCGGGCTACTGCCCGCATTCCCCGCGACCACGTATCCCCCCGGGATGGACGTAGGCGCCCTCGCAAGAGCGCGCTTCCGGCGAAGCCGGAACATCGGGCGGGTCGGGCCCGCCGGCCGGTATTCCGCCTTGAAATATGTGTCGCGCCCTCCGGGCGCTCTCTATTAATGGTCGATCATGCGATCGACGGAATCTTGCCGCAGGCGCTTTCCTTGCCGCTAGGCGCCGCTCCGCGGCGCGAGGTCGCTCTTGCGAACGACCCTACAAAGTCCTGCTGTGCCATCAACGCCCCGCCAGGTTTTCGTAGGCGCCCTTGAAAAGATGTATGGGTATGGACGTAGGCGCGTTCGCGAGAGCGCGCTTCCGGCGAAGCCGGAAAACCAGACCCGGAATGAATCTCGGGGCAC
>CAVBAM010000318.1:0-2437 GCA_963593315.1 Candidatus Methanomethylophilaceae archaeon
CCCTATTCGGCTGCGATCTCGCGCAGGGCGCCTAAGAAACGGTCGTTCTCCTCGGGGCTACCGATGGACACGCGCAAACACATTTCCAGCTGCGGCGCATGACTGAAGTCGCGCACCAGGATGCCTCGGTCGTAGAGCTTCTGCCACGCCACGTCGGCACCATCCATGCGGAACAGGATGTAGTTCGCGTGCGACGGGTACGCGGTGACGCCCTCGATCTTCTGCAGCTCCTCGAACACGCGCGTGCGCTCGTCGATGATCTGCATGATGCTGCGCTCGAACTTTGCGCGGTTGCGGTACACGACGCGCGCGATGGCCTGCGAGACGGCGTCGACCGAATACGGCTGGCGCACCTTGATGAACTCACGGATGACCTCGGCGTTTCCCAACAGGTAGCCCATCCGCACGCCCGCCAAGGAAAACGCCTTGGAGAACGTCCGCAGGATGATGAGGTTCTTGTGCTGCGCCAAATACGGACGCATGGTGCCGCGCGAGAACTCGAAATAGGCCTCGTCAACCATGACAAGCGCGTCGGTGGCGTCGAGCAGCTTAAGGACGAAGCGGTCGTCGGCCAAGTCGCCCGTGGGGTTGTTCGGGCTGGTCACGATGACGTAGTCGATGTCGCCCTCGGCCACGCGCGCAAGCACCGCCTCCTCGTCGATGGAGTAATCGGCGCGGCGCGGGATGTTCACCACCTCGGTGTTCGTCAGCTGCGCGTTGTTCTCGTACACCGAAAACGTCGGCGGCATGTTGAGGAACTTGCGCCCCGGACCGCCGTAGGCCAGCGCGATGTTGAACAGCAGCTCGTCGCCGCCGTTGCCCAGAAGCACCTGGTCGCGGTCAAGCCCGTTGGCCGCGGCAATCATGTCGCGCAGCTCGTTGGCCAAAGGATCGGGATAGCGGTTGAAAGCGACCTTGTTCAGCTCGCGCTTCACTTCCTGGCGAATTTCCGCGGCGATGTCGGAAGGGTTCTCGTTGGCCGACAAGTACGCCTCAGCCGGCAGGTACTTCGGGTCGTAAGGCGTGATGTCGGCGAGCTGCGGGGCCGATGCGCGAACGCTATTCATCCGCGCCCTCCAAGCCGTAGATGTTGCCGGTCTCCACCAGGTTCTTGCGCAGCTCCACGCTGCGGGCGTGCGCCCACAGGCCCTCGTGGCGGGCGATGGCGATCACCGCATCGGCGTCGTTGGCAAGGGAAGCCGCCGAGTACTGGATGACGCTGGAGTGCTTGATGAACTCGTCGGTGGAAAGGGGACTTGCATAGCGCGCGGTGCCGCCGGTGGGCAGCGTGTGGTTCGGGCCGGCCACGTAGTCGCCGATGGCTTCCGGGGTCCACTCGCCCACGAAGATGGCGCCAGCGTTGCGGATGGCGCCGAGCTGCTCCATGGCGCCGTCGAAGTGCAGCTCGAGGTGCTCGGGCGCGATGACGTTGACGGACTGGATTGCCTGGGCCATGGAATCGCAGATAACGATGAGACCCTGGTCAGCCAAGGAAGCCGTGGTGATTTCCGCACGCGTGGACTGCTTCATGTGGCCTTCGATGGCCGCCTCCACCGCGTCAGCGTAGGCCGCGTCGAACGTGACCAGGTAGCAGCTTGCCAGCGGGTCGTGTTCGGCCTGCGCCATGAGGTCGATGGCGACCATCGCCGGGTCGGCCGTTTCGTCAGCCACAACGCACACCTCGGAGGGGCCGGCGATCATGTCGATTCCCACGTCGCCGGAAACGATCTTCTTCGCGGCAGCCACGAACGCGTTGCCCGGGCCGGTGATCTTGGCGACCGGGTCAATGGACTCGGTACCGTAAGCGAGCGCGGCCACGGCCTGGGCACCGCCGACGGTGTAGATTTCCGTGACGCCGGCCAGACGGCAAGCCTCGAGCACGACCGGGTCGATGGTGCCGTCTTTGGTCGGCGGGGTGACGCACACGATGCGCTCGACGCCGGCGACGGCCGCCGGCAGGGCGTTCATCAGCACGGTGGAAGGATACAGCGCGCGGCCGCCCGGCACGTAGATGCCGACGCTTTCAAGCGGGGTGACCTTCGCGCCCACAAGCGCGCCGTCCTCGCGCACGCTGAACCAGGACTGCTTGACCTGGCGCTCATGGAATTCGCGAATCTGCTTGGCGGCCTTCACGAGTGCGGCCTCGGTAGTGGCATCGACCTGATCTGCCGCGGCGGCGATGGCCTCGGCCGGCACGCGGAAGTCGTCGATTTCGACGCCGTCGAACTTCGCGGTCAGCTCGCGCAGGGCCGCGTCGCCCTGCTCGCGCACCTGCTCGATAATGCTCGTCGCGGCGGCCATCGCCTTGGCGTTGAACGCGCCCGTGCGCTTGAGGTGCTTGTTGGAGAATTGCTCGTCTTTATTCAGAATGACGCGACGCATGATTCCTTCTTTCCGATTGCCGTGTCCGTTTTGACTTCGTATTGTTTCGCACGAC
>CAVBAM010000319.1:0-2436 GCA_963593315.1 Candidatus Methanomethylophilaceae archaeon
GCTGCATGTAGCGGAAGCGGAATGGCCCGGGCTGACCGGCCAGACGCGTGGCGCACATGCGAGCGATTTGCAGCGTGACGTCGGGGCGCATGGTCAGAAGGTCGCCGCGGGCGTCGAAGAACTTGAACGGCATGCCCGGCAAGCGCCCGCCGGCGGCCATGACGTCCATCACCTCGAGCGTGGGCGTCTCGACGGGCAGGTAGCCCTTGCCCGCCATGTTCGCCAACACCGCGCCGGCGGCCTGCTCGCGCAGCACCGCCTCGTCGGTCAGCACGTCGCGGAATCCCGACGGCGTCACGTAATTCATGCTTCTCATCCCGCCTTTCGCGTTGATTCTTCTCGGTAGCGTCCGCGCAATGCGCGCTGCGCGGGCTTGCTCCGGGCAGCGCTTCGACGCTTGCGCGCCGCACCGCCTTTTCGATGGTTGCCACTTTAGCACAGTAGAGTGATAAAGCAACCCGTTTTCTTTCCCAGCATACTATGCGCACACAGCCGATGCCGCAAACGGAAAAGGGCGCAGCCATTGAACTGCGCCCCGTTTCTCCGCATGCTATTCCCAGACCGTTCAGCCAGCCCCTATTTCGCCGTGTCGTTCACTTCGGCGTCGATGGCTTCCTCGAAATATTCCTTCACCGGGCCCGTGCCGAAGGTCTGCACTTCCTCGATATGCCAGCAGTCGGTGGCGGGCAGCCCCGGGATGCTCTCGGCCACGAACACCGGGTCCTTGCCGGCGGCGCGCTGGGCGGAGTAGTCCTTCAGCGCCGCGAGGGCCCACTTGCCCAGAAGCAGGATGGCAATGAGGTTCATGAGCGCCATCAGGCCCATGAAGATGTCGGCGAGGTTCCACGCCAAGTCGAAGCTGTTCACCGCGCCGAAGAAGATGACCACCAGGCACACCAGGCGGAAGACGACGAGCGCGGTTTTGCTGTCGTTCTTGATGAAGCGGAAGTTACTCTCGGCGTAGAAGTAATTGCCGATGAGGCTGGAGTACGCGAACATGAAGATGGCGAACGTGATGAAGTGGATGCCGACGGGGCCGACCGAGTTGTTCACGGCCATCTGCACGAGCGGCATGCCGTTGAGCGTTTCGGCGGTGGCGGGGTCCTGCACGTAGAACACGAGCACCATCATGGCCGAGCACGTGCAGATGAGCAGCGTGTCGATATAGACGGACAGGCTCTGCACCAGGCCCTGCTTGCACGGATGCGACACGCTGGCGGTAGCGGCGGCGTTCGGCGCCGAGCCCATGCCGGCCTCGTTGGAGTACAGGCCGCGCTTGATGCCGAGCATAACCACCGAGCCGGCGAATCCGCCGAAGATGGCATCGAAGTCGAACGCGCTTTGAAACATAAGGCCGAACACGGCGGGCAGCCACGTGATGTTGCTCAGCGTGGTCCACAGCGCGATGGCGATGTAGGCGATAGCCATCACCGGCACGATGATCGACGTGATGACGCTGATGCGCTTCGACCCGCCGAAGATGACGCCGGCGGTAAACACGACCAGGCCCAGGCCGGCCGCGATGGCCACGCCGTTGGTCTGGTAGTCGGGAATGTAGTACTCGAGCGCGCTGCAGGCGTTGAAGGCCTGCAGGCCATTGAAGCCGAACGCGAAGCACAGGATGAGCAGCACGCTGAACAGCACGCCGAGCTTGCGGCTGCCGAGCGCCTGATGGATGTAGTAGGCCGGGCCGCCGCGGAATTCGCCATCGGTGCCGCGCACCTTCCAAATCTGCGCGAGCGTGGATTCGATGAAGGCCGAAGCCGCGCCAATGATGGACATGAGCCACATCCAGAACACCGCGCCCGGGCCTCCCGTGGCGATAGCCGTCGCCACGCCGGCGATGTTGCCCGTGCCCACGCGGGAGGCGGTGGAAACCATCAACGCCTGGAATGACGAGATCGAGCGCTCGCCCTCGACGTGCTTCTTCTCGGTGAGCTGCTTGAACATGTCGCCGACGAAGCGGATCTGCACGCCGCGCGTGCGGATGGTGAAGTAGATGCCCACTGCAACCAGCAGTATCAACAGGATATAGGTGTACATGAAGGTGTCGATTTCGCCAGTTAGCTCGATGAGCCACGTGTTGAAGTCCATTCTTTCCCCTTTTCGCGTTAGTGGACCGAAACCGTGACGGCGCCGGCCCGCACGCGGCGGGGCTGATCGGATTCGCCGGGAATGGCTTCGCCACCTTGCGCGTTGGTGCTTAAGCCACATGAGAATTCACGGAAGCACCACTATACCGTATTCCGTAATAAGGATGAAACATGAACAGTGGCGAGGGCGACGCCCTGGTGCTAAAATAAACCCAGCGGCGAGTCTGCGGGTGAGAGCGTCAGGCGAGCCAGTTGGTTACGAAGGAAGAGTCATCGCCTACCGGCGGTGGCTTTTCTTCTTCCTGCGCCCTTTCTTGGCAAAAGATTGCCTGGTTGTCGCGGT
>CAVBAM010000320.1:0-2422 GCA_963593315.1 Candidatus Methanomethylophilaceae archaeon
GGGCGCCATCAGAATCGCTTCCGCAAGGAGGACGACCAAAAAAGAGGAGGCGTTATATGCTGAACTCAGAAGACTGGCATAGAGCGGAATCCACCGAGCATTTCCCCCTCAGCCTGAGCATCGACATCAACAGCATGGAGTGGCTCGAACGGGAGGCGAGGCGGACAGGGCTCGACGTGAGCTGCATCGCCACTATCCTGCTCCGCAAATCATGCGCGGAAAGGACGGAGCTGAACTTTGGCCCGAAAGCGTAAATCTAGCCCATTTTCCTTCATATCCAAAGTGGGTTAACAGGGCCTATCGAAAACAGACGAGATGCCCCCGTGGTTTCTCGCACGGGTAGGGCGGATCGGGGTTTGAGCGTTATAATTCGTCTCAATTTGCAAGGCGGTCGCTTCTCGCACGAGGGCGCGGATCGAAATGCTTCTGAAGCCGGGACGTTCTGTGGCTACCGATTGGATGTACAGTAAATGAAAGCAGTTAATGCAGCGAAATTGCTGGCAGTCGAAGACAAAACCTGGAGGCATGTTTATAGCAAAGGGGAGCTCGGCGAGCTTTTCGACGAGGCCGGTTCGAGCTTAACGGCAACAATCAGGCGTCTTTGCGATGAGGGGATTTTGAAACGCGCCACAAAAGGCATTTACGCCTATCAGCTGACACAACATTTTGGAGTACGTACCATAGATCAAATTGCTTGCAAAATGAGGCCCGGCAAGCTTTTGTATGAAAGCCTGGAATGCGCTGCGTTTTATTGGGATCTCATTTCGCGAGGCATCTATGTAAGCACGTACGTCACCAACGGCGCGGCTGGAAGATTCGAGACTGCATACGGGCCAATCAGCTTCGTCCATATGCCGCTGACGGAGGAGGAAGTTGCCGAAGTGACCATTTCGCGCGACTTCGACCAACGCGTTCCGCTTGCAACGAAAAGGCGCACGTTCGAGGACATGGTCCGCTCGCAACGCTCGATTTGCCTTCTCAGAGAACAGTATATGAAAGATGTAATTGGCATCGACGGCACCGTGGTGTACCTCCCCGTCGAAGATGATGACACTTGGGATTTTCTAACCCCCGACGAGGAGGAATGGCTCGCCGTCGTGCCAGATAGATGGTCCGACGAAAAAGGACCAAGGGAGCCTGCATCTTGGGGGAAATCGACTCTCTAGGAACCGTGTTTTTGTTGAAATCCGAGCATCGTGACTGCTTAGTCAGACTGCCCAGCAAGTGGTTTCCGGTCGGGCGCTTTGTCGACGTCGACGCCGGCTCCTTCGCAGGCTCGCAAGTACAGCTGCAGCAGCCTTTCTTCGTCGAAGAACTCGTCAGGCTGTTCGCATAAGACGGCCTCAAACTGCTCGATTCCCTTTTCGGCAAGCGAGAACGTGAAGCTTTCGCGCGCGGGCGCGCTGAATTCGTTCCAGTGCGTGCTTGCGAGCCAGCAGACGTCGTATAGATCGCAGACCTTGCCGCGGGCCATGTAGGCGCAGAGCTTCATCTGCGCGATCGCCTCAAGGGAGTAGGTCTTGATTCCATTCACGATTGTGATGCCCGATGCCGGAGCGCGCCATCTGCTGAAGGAGGACCTGATCTCCAACGGCTTGGGGCCGCCGTACCGTATCGTGCAGACGCGCAGGGCGCCGACATTTCCTGAAGAGCACTCGTAACCGTTCGCATGGGCGAAAGCCTGGACGTAATTTGCCAACTCCGCTTCTTGGTCGAGCGAATCGAAGTCGAGGTTTTCGCTGAACCTGTCCAGGCCGTAGCAGAACATCAGGGATGCTCCCCCTTTAAGAACGAAGGGGGAGTCCGTCCCGAGGAAGGCGAGGAAGGCAGACTCGACTTCCTTATGCGCGGCGTGCCAGCCAGCAGGCGTCGCTTCAGCCTGGGTTTCCGGCGCGTCGGGCGAGGAAAGGCGTTCGCGCGGGCGGCTGCTTGCCGCCTTTGCCTTCCAGGTTACCCAGTCCAGCCCGTATTCCCTCTTCATAAAGGCGTCGATTTCGCTCCAGTTGTTGCGCGAGCGGAGCAGGAGCACGTGCGAGAAAACGTCTTCGTCGAACGCTCTGTTGCCATCAAGGAAATCCTCTTGCATGCCCTGTGCGCAGGTGAAGCGCCCTTGCTCGATCATGTCAAGGCAGGCCCTAACATGGTTCGCCACATTTGCGTGCTCGACGGTTTGGTCGGCGTATTGAATAGTCTTGTCGGTCTCGATGCCCCAATCGCCGAACGGGGAGTTGCGCGACTCGAGGGTGCGCGGGCTGCCCCACTGGATTGCGCTATGGTGCCAGTCGCCGGTGGTGCCGAGCGCGCAAGGCAGGTTCAGCGCATGGATGTCGGTGATGTACAGCACGGCCTGCCTCCTTGTGCGGTGGTTTGCGGAAGAGTTTACCGGTATGGTGCGGGGGAGCCGGCTGTAAGTCAACCTTGC
>CAVBAM010000321.1:0-2418 GCA_963593315.1 Candidatus Methanomethylophilaceae archaeon
GGTGAGGCGCGCGTGGTGGTGGGCGCCCGCAGCGCCCTGTTCACGCCGCTTGCCAACGTCGGGCTCATCGTCATCGACGAGGAGCACGAGGGCTCCTACAAGCAGGACAGCGCGCCGCGCTACCATGCGCGCGAGGTGGCGGTGTGGATGGCGGCGCGTTCGGGTGCCGCGGTGGTGCTCGGTTCGGCGACGCCCTCCATCGAGACGCTGCATCGGTGCGCCACCGACGAGCGTTGGCGGCAGGTGAGCTTGCCCGAGCGCGCCAACGGCCGGCCCCTGCCGCAGGTTCGCGTCGTGGACATGGCCGCCGAGTTCTCCACGGGGTCGCGCTCCATGTTCTCGGCTGCGCTTAAAATCGGCCTTATGCAGGAACTTTCCGCGGGGCGCAAGGCGGTGCTCCTGCTCAATCAGCGCGGGTTCGCCAAATTCCTGTTGTGCCGGGAATGCGGGTTTGTCCCCAAATGCCCGCACTGCGACACGTCGCTGACCTATCACGAGCGCGGGAATTTCCTGATCTGCCACCATTGCGGGTACCGCGTGGCCACCCCGCCCGTCTGCCCGAAGTGCTCAAGCCCCTACTTGAAGAAGTTCGGCGCGGGCACGCAGCGCGTCGAGGACGAGCTGCGCGCGCTGCTCGACGGCATGGAGGGGGTGGGCCCGGGCGTGCCCATCATCCGCATGGACGCCGACACCACCTCGGGCAAGGGCGCGCACGAGCGGCTGCTCGGGCAGTTCGCCAGCGCGGACGCGGCGGTGCTTTTGGGCACGCAGATGATCGCGAAGGGGCTTGATTTCGACGACGTGACCCTGGTGGGCGTGATCAACGCCGACACGCAGCTCGAACTGCCCGATTTCCGCGCCCACGAGCGTACGTTCGACCTGATCGAACAGGTGGCCGGGCGTGCCGGGCGCGCGGGGCTTCCCGGGCGCGTGCTCGTGCAGACCTACGAGGCCGCCGCGCCCCCCATCCGCGCCGCGGCCGCCTACGACCGCGCCCTGTTTTTGCGCGACGAGCTTCCCAAGCGCCGCCTTTTGGGCTATCCGCCCTACGTGCGCATGGCGAACGTGCTGGTGTGGGGCGCGCACGAGGCCGACGTGGCCGCCTTGGCCCGCGAGCTCGAGCGCGATCTGGAAGGCCTGGCGCGCGACTATGGGGGAGACGGCTGGTCGGTGTTGCCGGCCAACGCGTGCGTGCTTGCGAAGCTGCGCAACACCTACCGGTGGCACGTGGTGGTGAAGTGCCCGCCTGACGCCGACCTCTCCGCGGTGCTGCTGCCGTATTTTCGCGCCCGCAAACCCGACAAATGGGTCAACGTCGCCGTCGATGTCGACCCCGCCGACCTGCTGTAGAATGGTCGCACCCTCTACCGGAAGGATTCACATGCCCGAGAAGAAGATCGCCGTCATCGACGGGAACTCGCTGATGCACCGCGCGTTCCACGCCGTGCCGCCCACCATGAACGCGCCGGACGGGACGCCCACCAACGCGGTGTTCGGCTTTATCTCCATGTTGCTGAAGTTTTTGGACGTGTCGGCCCCCGATGCCGTCATCTGCGCCTTCGACGCGGGCCGTCCGGCTTTCCGCATGGAGGCGCTCGAGCAGTACAAGGCCCAGCGCCCGCCCATGGACGACGCGCTGCGCGCCCAGTTCCCCATCATCGAGGAGCTGCTCGAATCGATGAACATCCCGGTGGTGCGCGTGGCGGGCTGGGAAGGCGACGACGTGCTGGGGACCGTTGCGGCGCGCGATGAGCAGCTGGGCTTCCGCACGCTTTTGGTGTCGGGGGACAAGGACGTCTATCAGCTGTGCAGCGAGCTCACCCACGTGATGACCACGCGCAAGGGCATCACCGACATCGCCATCTACGGTCCCGACGAGGTGCGTGAGCGCTACGGCGTCGGCCCCGAGCAGTTCCCCGATTTCCTCGGGCTTAAAGGCGACAGCTCGGACAACATCCCGGGCGTGCCGGGAGTGGGCGACAAGACGGCGGCGAAGCTTCTGGGGGCCTACGGCAGCCTGGAGGGCATCTACGAGCATATCGACGAGCTGAAGGGCAAGCAGAAAGAGCGCCTGGTGGAGAATCGCGATGCGGCCTTCATCAGCCGCAAGGTCGCGACCATCGTGCGCGACTTGGACTTCGAACTCGACTTGGAGGGCGCGGCCTTCCCGGCGTTTTCCGCGGAAGCGGTCACCGAGGCGTTTTCGAAGTATCGTTTCAACGCGCACTTAAAGCGCGTGTTGTCCCTTATTGACGAGACGCCGGCGCCTGCGTCAGAGCCCCTCGAGGTGGGCGCGCTCGTCGAAGGGCCGGCTGCTGAAGCGCTCGTTGAAGCGGCAATCGCTTCCGGCGAGCGTCTCGGCGCGGCGTTCGTCGATGCGAAACAGGCGTCGCTGTTCGGCGGGGGCAGCGTTTTGGC
>CAVBAM010000322.1:0-2410 GCA_963593315.1 Candidatus Methanomethylophilaceae archaeon
TCGCGGGCGACCTCGACCGTCGAGGTGTGCAGCAGCTCGGAATTCTTCTTGAGCAGGTCGTTCGTCATGTTCGTGACGGCGTTTTGCGCACGCACGGCCTCTTGCGAATTCGCGATGCCGAGCGCGAGCACCATCTGGCTTTTCCAAAGCGGAATCGTGTTGACGATGGTGGTTTGGATCTTCTCGACGAGCACGATCTCGTTGTTCTGCACGAGGCGGATTTGCGGGGCCGTCTGCATGGCGATGGTGCGCGTGAGGTCGAGGTCGCTGAGTTTCTTCTCGAAGCGGTTGCACATGGACTCGAAGTCCTGCGCCGCCTGCGCGTCCTCGGCGCGGCCGGTCTCATTGGCGCGGGCAATCAGCTCCGCGAGTTCGCCGGCGCGCACTGCCGCGAGCTTTTTGCGCCCCGCGAGCAGGTACATCGTCAGTTCCTTGAAGTACGTCAGGTTCAGCTCGTACATCTGGTCGAGCATGGCCGCGTCCTTCATGAGCGTCATTTGATGGGCCTTCAGCGCGTCGGTGATCTTCTCGACGTTCGCCTCGGCCTTGTCGTAGCGTGCGCGCATCGATTCGATTTTGTTCGAACCCTTCTTGAAGAAGCCGAACAGGCCCTTTTCCTCGGTGGCGTCGAAGCTGCGCAGCTCGGTCACCACGTCGGTCAACAGGCCGCCCACCTCGCCGAGGTCCTTCGTGCGCACGCTTGCAAGCGCCGATTCGGAGAAGTCGGCCATCTTCTTTTGCGCGCCCGCGCCGTACTGCAGGATGGCGGTGGAGTCGCGCACGTTGATCTGCTCGGCGAAAGAATCGACCATGCGGCGTTCCTCGTCGGTGAGCATGCTGTCGTCGAGCTGGGTGTTCGCGGCGGCGTCGGCGCCGGGCGCGATGGCGGTGTTGCCCACGGGCTGCGCCACGAGGGGCGCGGGAGCCGGCTCGTCGGCAAGCGAGGGGGTGAGCGTGAGCTGCGGGGTTTGCTGCAGGGAGTTTTCGGTGGTCATGTTCGTGCCTTTCTTCTGGGGGCTTGCTTGCTGGCGTTTGCTGATGGGCGTGCATTGCTTGTTACTTTGCTTTGCTTGTTGGGTGAGCTACCTGCTGCGGGGTTACCCTTTGCGCTTCGCTAAGGTTCGGCTGGCGAAGGAGCGGCCGGTTGGTTACTCCGTTGTGCGGGCGGCACTCGACGCGTCCTCCGCTTTCTCGAAGGGGCTTTTCGTCAGCCCGTCTTGCGCGAGTACCGTGTGCAGCACCGATATGTCGGCCAACACGTCGATGGCCTTGTCGTGGAACAGGGAATCTAGCAGCTTCTCGAAAGCCGTGTTCAGGCTGGAAAGCGCGCCCTCAATCTCGCGCTTCGACGCGCGGGTGCTGTCGGTTTGAACCGGCTGCCCCTCGAGGTCGCGGTAGGCATCGATAAGCTTCACCGCGGTGGGCAGGTAGTAGTCCATGAGCTGGTCGAGGTCGCCAATGACCTCGGGGTTTTCCGTCGCCGTGTCAAGAATGGCGCGCAGCAGGTGCTCCATTTGGCTAAGCGCGCGCGATGCTTCCGCGCCCGCGATGGCGCCGTTGCCTTCGCGGATTGCCGCTATGAACGCCTTGCCGCGTTCGAGCGTTTTTTGCTGATCGGAGGTGAGCGGAGCGTCGTCAGCGCTCGTCTCGGGCTTGACGGTGGCAGCCAAGGTGCGCTGACGTTCCTGCTGCGCGGCGGCTGCCCCGGCGAGCTTGTGCTGCGCGGCAGCGTCGCGGGTGAGCAGCAGCGTGTCGGTTGCCTCGTCGAGCGTCGCCTGCTTGAGCAAGCCCCGCGCGATCATGTCCTTGACGTTCGCACGGGCCTTGCCGGCCGAGGTGGCGCCGACCTCGGCCAATTCGGCGATGCCGACCGTCTCGCGCGCGCCGATGAGGTTGCGATAGCGATCGAACGTTGCGGCGAGGCGCAGCCGCTTCATGCCGGCGAACACCAGCGCAGCGCATCCGAGCACGCCGATGCCGCACAGCACCAAAACGCCGGTGAGGCTGGCGAAAGCCGCGATAGCGCCCATGACCAGCACAGGGACGGCCACGATCGCGCCCGCGATGATGAACGCCGCGCCTGCCGCGCGCTGGGCGGTAGAGCTGCCGTAGAGTGCTTTCGTGCCGGCGTTGCGGGACGCGCCCGGATTCGCCAAAGGCGAATTTTGCTTGTTGCCGGCCCTTTCCGGGGATAGATTGCCACCGGCTCCTTCGGTGGGAGCGTGATTGGCGCCGCTTCCTTCCGCCGAAGAATAGGAATAACTGAAGCGCCCCGAGGACGAGGTGTGTCGCGTTTGCGCGCGCCGTTCGGCGCCCGCGTTGCCTGCATTGTTGTTGGAGGTTGCCATGTTCGCCTTTCTGCCTGCGGAAACCCGCGTGGCGCAGCGTGTGCATTCAATTCATCTTACCC
>CAVBAM010000323.1:0-2410 GCA_963593315.1 Candidatus Methanomethylophilaceae archaeon
AAGGGAGGGGTACGTCGCGTGAGTGGGACGGCTCGATATTACAGGATCGCGCTCTTCGCCGATCCCAAGCAGGGGTTCTGTTCGTTTTCCTGGCGCATCAAGGAGGCGCTGGAGGCATGCGGTCACACGGTCATGCCGTTCACGCCCCGTCTGCACCCGTATCTGCTTGACGGCGAGGGCGCGATCGACGCCGCGAAGCTGAAGCGGTTCTTCTCCGTGCAGAAGCTCGACTGCCTGCTGGTAGCCGACGGCGTGCCGGTTGCCGGTATCGCCGACGGCGTGCCGCCCGAGACGGCTCTCGGTGTCGCGTGCCTGACGACGGCGCAGGCTCGTGCCGCGTGCGCGCTCGACGGCGCTTCCCGTCCGATCGATTTCGCGCTGTCCTTCAGCGCCGCGGCGAAGGCGGCCCTTTCCGGCCTTTCCCAGGCCAAGGTCATCGAGGTGCCGCCCCTGGCCGACCGCGCCTATGCCTGCACGCCGCTTGCGAACACCATTGCCTTTGCGCCCGGCGTGCTGGTGCTGCAGGACGAGACGCCCGACCGCCGCGCGTTCATCGACAAGCTGCGTTCGCGCTGCGCGAAGGAAAAGGTGCCGGGCCCCATCAGGCATGCCGGCGAAGGCTGGGACGGCTATGAGCGGGTGGGCTCGCAGCGCTCGGCGTTCGCGTACGCCCTGCGCTCGAGCCGGACGGTGGTACTGTTCGGCGAAGCGGGCAAGCATGCGCGCGGCGAGCTCGTGGAGCTTGACGGGCTCGTCGCCCTGGCCCTGGAAGACGGCGCGACCGTCGTTTCCGTCGGGCAGGTTCCCACGCTGCATCATCACGATCGCGTGCACGCCTTCGACGACGACGTGGCGGCGCTCGACGCGTGCCTGGAGGCGCTTGCTGGGGAAGCGGAGCCGGAGTCGCCGGTCGGCATTGAGCAGCGCGACATGCTGGAAGACGTCCTGGACGCAGCGCTGGCGCGTGCGATTTCCGGGCACGCGGTCGACGCGGGTACGGAGCGCCCCCGCAGCGTGGTGAGTGTGCTGGGCTACTTCGGCGCGGGAAATTTCGGCGACGAATACATTTTGGAAACGGTGGACGCGCGCGTGCGGGAGCTTGACGCCGGCGCGTCGGTGGTGGCGATAAGCGAAAACCCCGAGCATACGCTCGCCCATCGTGGCATCTACGCCGTCACGTTGCGGGGCAAGGCCGTCCTCGACGATGTGCTGGCGCATTCGGCCTCCGCCTTGGTGACGGCGGGGCTTTTGTTCGACCAGGGCATCCGTTGGGTCATGGGCAAGGCCGAGATGCTCTCCGACGTCCCGCTGCCCGACATCCCCGGCATTACCGGGTATGTGTCGCTTGCCGCCATGAACAAAGCCCGTCCGCTGCTCTACGGCATCGGCGCCGGCCCGCTCGACGTTCCCGATTCGCGCCGTCTCGTGGCGTTCATGGGGCAGGCGGGCGCCGTGTTCACCGCGCGCGATGTGGCGACGGCCGACTTGGTGCGTGCGTGCGGCGTTGCCGACGAACAGGTCGTCCTCGCGGCCGATACGGCGTTTCTGGCCGCCGAACCCGATGCGTCCGCTGCGAAGGCGTTCCTGGCCGAGCATAGCCTGGACGCCGATGGGCAGCGCCTCGTTGCCGTTTCCCTGCGCGACTACGAGGGCCAGCCGGTCGACTTCGCGCGGCGCGTGGCGGTGGCGCTCGACATAGCCGCCGACCGCGATGAGTGCGTTCGTTTCATTTTCTGCATCCTTGATTCCACTGATAAGTCCTTGTCAGATGCCGTTATCGCGAATATGCGCCGCGCGGACGCCGCGCTGGTGTACGATGCCGGCGATGACGTCGGGGCCATGGCCGGCATGCTTTCGCTGTGTTGGTCGGGCGTCTCGATGCGCTACCACGCCTCGCTGTTGCTGATGGCGTCGGGCAAGCCGTGCGTGGGCATCGGCTATCTGCCCAAGGTTGAATCGCTGTTCGAGGAAATGGGCCTCGGCGAGGTTCTGCTCGAACTGGATGCCACGGCCGACGACTTGTACGCCGCCCTGTTGCGCGCAAGCGAGGGCTACGACGAGCTGTCCGAGCGCGTGCGCTCCGGGCGCGAGAAAATGGTCGAGCGTGCGAAGGCTGGTGAAGAGGTCCTTGCGGCCGCGCTGCGCGGGCAGGGCAGGAGCAAGGCCGGTTTCGTGCGGCGTGACTTCTATCTCCAGGATGTCTCGGCGAACGACCTTCGCTGGCAACAGCAGGTGGCCGGCGCCGAGGAAGCGGCCGCGCTGTGCGGGCGCATCGAGGAACTGGAAGCCGAGAAACGCGCCCTCGCCGCGCGCGTGGAAGAGCTGGAACAGTCGACGTCGTTTAGATTGGGAAGTGCGCTTTTGAAGGTGCCCGCCGCGTGCAAGGACGCGCTGGCGGCGAGGAAGGAAC
>CAVBAM010000324.1:0-2400 GCA_963593315.1 Candidatus Methanomethylophilaceae archaeon
GCAGAAAGGCAAACCCGTGCTCTCTACCATGCTGAAAGGCAAAATCCACCGCGCCACCGTCGTGCAGGCCGAACTCGACTACGTCGGATCGATCACCGTCGACGAGGACCTGATGGATGCGGCAGGCATCCGCGAATACGAGATGGTGCAGATCGTCGACGTGAACAACGGCCAGCGTTTCGAGACCTACGTGATCGCCGGCGAGCGCGCCAGCGGCATGATCTGCCTCAACGGCGCGGCCGCCCGCTGCGTGTCGGTCGGCGACAAGGTGATCATCATGTGCTACGCGCTGATGAGCAGCGAAGAGGCCGACGCGAACCCGCCGCGCGTCGTGTTCGTCGACGACGACAACCGCCCCAGCCGCATCACCCGCTACGAACGCCACGGCCGCCTGGAGGACATGGCGTAAGCGACCGGGGCGGGCCGGCGAGCAACACCCGACCTACCCGCCGTTCGCCAGACGCCCGAGAAAACGAAACGCCGCTGCTCTACAATGGGCGGCGGCGTTTTTCGTCCTACGGAAAGGAACCCCTCGTGCATATCGCGCTTGACCAGCCGCTTATCGACTACATGCGCAAGAAAGGCTATGTCGGCATTGCCGTCGACACCGTCAGCGCCATCGGTTGCTGCGCGGACACGACCGAGCTGGCAACGCGCTTCGTGAAAGCGCCGGAGGCGGAAAAGCTCCGCGCGAAAGGTTGCGGCGTGCATGAGGCCGATTACGGCGAGGTCTTCATCGAGACGAAGGGGCTGCACTACGACGAAGACATCCGCTTCAGCCTGCGCAGCTTCTTCGGTGCGAAGGATATCCGCGTGAAGGGCATCCAAGCGTTTCGGCTGTAGGACGCGGGCCCGCTAGCTCACCTTCACCAGCGAGAACAACTCGGCGTCGGTGGCCTTCGCGAGCGCCTCGCGCGGGTTCAAGAACTCGAGCTCCATCAGAAAGCCCATGCCGGCCAGCTTTGCGCCGAAGCTTTCCACCAGCTCAACCTGAGCCGCGGCCGTGCCGCCCGTCGCAAACAGGTCATCCACGATAAGCACCACGTCGTCGGACGTGATGGCGTCCGCATGCATCTGCAGCTCGTCGCTACCGTATTCCAGTTCGTAGCTGGCGCTGCGCGTTTCACGCGGAAGCTTGCCCGGCTTGCGCGCCGGCACGAACCCCGCGCCCAGACGATAGGCAACCGGGGCTCCGATCATGAAGCCGCGGGCCTCGGCGCCAATCACCTTGGTGACGCCCGCATCGGAGAAGTGGTCGGCGATGGCATCGATAGTGGCCGCAAAGCCTGCGGGATCCTTTATGAGCGTAGTGATGTCCTTGAACACCACGCCGGGCTTCGGATAATCGACGATATCGGTGATATGGCCTTCAAAATCGAACGATGCCATGCAACTTCCTTTCCTTTTGCAATTGCAACCCTGCGATTGTACCGCGACAGCTGAGCTGCGGCTACGATTCCGCAGTCGTCCACACGTTGGCTATTCCGTAACGGGAAAGCTCATCGAACAATAGCGGCAGATGATACGGCCACGCATCCAACCCTTTACTGGAAAAGCCCGCGGCATCGCTCAACACCTCCACGTCCCATGCGAAACCGACGTCGATACCCGGGCCGTACGGCTCGTAGTATTCATCCCACGAAGCAAGGTCGAAGCCCCGCAACTTCCCACGCAGATACGCAGCGTCGTCCCCGCGCAATTGCAGGAACTGACGATTCCCGACCAGGCCAAGTTCCTGTTCCAGCGCCGCGCCGAATTCGTCGAAGGTGATGCGCACCAGGTTGCGATTGTCCAAATTGCCCGAAATGGCCAAGTTGAATTCCACGACACGAAGCTCTTCCGCGATTTCGGCACGCGCATCCACGCGCCGCGCCTCGGCGACGTCCTCGGCCGACACGACGATCAGCTCCCCGTCATGAGTGCGATAGTTGCCCGGGTCAACGGGCGCGCCGTCCTCAGTCCGGAAAAACCCACCGGCATCGAAATCCGCATCCGGCGGCACGGCGCGCCATACCGCAGCGCAATCAACCTCAGGCTGCTCTTTCAGGCGCACAAGCGCCTGTTCACAACGTATCTTGTTCTTGCGGTAGTAGTTGAATCCGTCCTCAAGGGCGAACTCGAAATAGGTGAGAGCCTGCAAGTAATACGCGTAGGCCAGCGGCACATCCTGCCTGCTGCCGCGCCCGTATTCGAAACATCCGGCCAGACGGAAGGCCGAACTTGCGAGCCAATCGGACACCCCAAGCCCCTGCGCCTGCCTATGCGCCTTCATATATAAGGAAAACGCCTGCTCATCCGCATGCTGCTTATCATCACACTCAATGTTGCGCCAATAGAGCATGTCCGCAACCTTGTACATGGCCTCGGGAAACTCGCAGAATGCGGCACGCTGATACAGCT
>CAVBAM010000325.1:0-2400 GCA_963593315.1 Candidatus Methanomethylophilaceae archaeon
GGTCCTGGCAGTCGGTGCCGGTTGTGCCGTGTTGCTGCCGGTTGCCGTCGAGCAAATCACCGCCGCCGGCGTCGGGTCTGATTCCGGGTTCTTCGCCACGCTCGCCGAAGGCGTTGGCGTGCTAAGCCCGCTGGCGCTGCTGCAGGCGATGGTTGATTCTTCCGCGAGCTTCGCCGGCGCGACGAATGCCGTTGCCGTACCTTGGGCGCTGCTGGTTTTGGTTGCGGCGTTTTTCCTGGTGCCGGGCGTTCCCGCGCGCGCTAAAGCGGTGTTTGCCGGCGTGTTCGTTCTGTTCGTCGTTTCATTTCTGTTCAAGCCGCTCGATATGGTGTGGACGGGGTTCGTGCGCGCTGATTCGTACAACCCTCGTTACTACTTCCTGTTCCTGCTGGTGCTCGGCGTGTGCGCCGGCTGGGCGGTCGAAGGCCTGCGGAAGATGCCGGTCGGGCTTGCGATTGCCGGGCGCGTGGTGCTGACGGCGGCGCTCGCCGTCGGCTGCGGGCGGCTGGCAATCCATGGGCTGTCGACCACCGATTTGAACGGGTACGCGTCAGGTTCCACAGCGCAGTATCACGACTACATGGCGTCCCTTTCGCAGGCGCACGAGCAGGCTGAAGAGACTTCCGATCTGGGAATCGTCCGCATGGAGAATGCGGCCTCGTCGAGCGTGCGGGCGATGCGCACCGCGGCGGCGGAATCGGCCGTGGACAAGCTTTCCGACATGATGACTACGGGCGAGTATATGGCGTTGGGTGATTCCAGCCTGTCGCATTACAGCTCCGCTGGCGACGGCGCGATGAAGGAACTGCTTGGCAACCTGGGGTATTGCCTGCTGCCGGGTTCGCGCGGCATCACCACGTACCACGCGCCCGTGTTTTTAACCGACTCGCTTTTGGGCGTGGAATGGGTGGTTGACGATGATGCGCCCGCGGGATGCGAGAAGGTTTCAGACGTGACGCTGGCCGACGGTGGCGGGGGCGTGGCCGCCGCGCTGTACCGCAATCCGTTCGCGCTCGGCTTCGGGTATGCGGTTCCGGAAGGGGCCTCGAGCGTTACCTGGACGAGCGATCCCTTCGACAACCAGGAGCTGCTCGCCGCGCTGCTTTCGGGGAAGGACTGCGACGGGCTCTACGCGTCTGCGCAGGTGAGCGCCCAGGATGCGGCTGTGCAAGGGGCCGCTGCGGATGTATCCCGCTCCGGCGCCTCTCGTAGTTTCACCGTCACCGCCGCCGCGTCCGGGCCGTTGTACCTGTGGGTGGGAAGTGCGCCGGCGGGTGCCGGGGTCTCTTGCGATGGGGAGTTTCTGCAATCGACGCGCAGCTACGAAAGCGACACGAACATCATGTACTTGGGGGAGCACGAGGCCGGGGAAAGCGTGACGGTGACGCTTTCGGTCGAGGGCGCCGCCGATGCCGCCTTCGACGCGACACCGGTTGCGCTCGAGGCGCGCACGCTTGACCTCGCGCGGGCCGAGGCCCTGCTGACCGAAATGCGCCAGGGGGTCTTCGAGGCCGACGTGCTGGAAGACGGGCGCATTTCCGGCGCGTTTTCCAGCGACGGTTCGACGAAGCTTCTGCTGACCATTCCCGCCACGAAAGGTTGGTCGGCTTACGTGGATGGGCAGCCGGCCGACGTCGAGGACGTGAACGGCCTGATCGCCATCAACATCGGCGCGGGCGAGCACGCGGTGGAGCTGCGTTACGAAACTCCCGGCCTCGCAGCCGGCTTGGCCGTATGCGCGCTCAGCCTCGCGGTGTTCGCAACCTGGCGGATCACGGCCGCGCGTCGGTTAAGGAAGCATTGCGGCTAGATTTCGCGGGACTGATCTGGCATTCCGGGAAGATGCTCGCGAGACGGCGCACGCTTTCCTCGACGCGGTCGGGGGAGATGCCTGCGTAATTCACCACGATCGTGAGGGGGCCCGAGCCCGCCTTTACCCCGCCGTTCGCGATTGCGGTTCCGAACGCGTCGTCGCCTGCGAGCTGATAGTCGCTCAGCATCGATATGTTGAGCCCCGCCGCCTCGCCGCGCGCGCGTACGTCACGCTCGCAAAGCCCCGTGTTCACGTGCAGCAGGAAGTGTGTCCCCGCGTTGCGCTCCTCAACTGCGGAGATGCTCGCGAGCGATGACGCTTCCAGTGCCCCAAGCACGCTCGTCCGCTGGTTGCGGTAGAACGTGCGCATGCGGTTGATGTGCCTCTCCAGGTGCCCTTCGTCGATGAAGCGCGCCAAGGCGTACTGCTCGGCGCTCGACACGGTGCATGCGTAGAAGCTCATCGTGTCAAGGTAGCGCTGCATCAGGCGGTCGGGCAGCACCAGATACCCGATGCGTAGGCTCGGCATCATGGTTTTCGAGAATGCATTCATATAGATGACCTTGCCTGCGGTGTCGTCGGCGAAT